>CBIHQZ010000655.1:0-4686 GCA_966212315.1 uncultured Myxococcales bacterium | reverse complement strand
CGGCCAACGGGCGCGGGCTGAGAGAGAGCGACCCCACCTTCGTGGGGTCTACGGAACGCGATGGCGGGTTTCGACGCGCGAACGCAGTGCGCGGAGCGCGGCATCGCGCGCGCCGCGTTTCCCGTGATGCGCGCGCCCGCGGCCAACGGGCGCGGGCTGAGAGAGAGCGACCCCACCTTCGTGGGGTCTACGGAGCGCGCGATGGCGGGTTGCGACGTGTGGTCGCAGCGGGCCGAGTGCGTGGCGCGCCCGCGATCACGGTGAAACGGTGCCGGGTTCGAGCGCGCGATTCGATTTGCCGAGTTCTAGCTGGGTACGACTGATCTAGCCTCGACGGATGGCAAGCTGGCATCGCGTGTATGCGCACATCACGTGGGCGACGTGGGATCGCGTCGAGTCGATCGATGAAAGTGTCGAACGAGCAGTGTTCGCGATCTTCGGCGAAAGGATCCGGTCGCTCCGGTGTGCTCCACTCGCGATCGGTGGAACGGCCTCTCACGTTCACCTCTGCGTTCGTCTTCATCCCGCGGTCCCGATTGCAGAGGTCGTGCGATCTGCGAAGTCCGCATCGTCGCTCGTGGTCGATCGCGACCTTCGACCCGACACGCCGTTTCGCTGGCAGGGCGGATACGGCGTGGTCTCGATCCGCGAGGAAGATCTTCCCAGGGTCGTAGAGTACGTCGAGCGCCAGAAGGAACACCACACCGCAAACACCGTCCTTGATGTGCTCGAGCGCACGGACGAATAACGGTCGCCTCGCGATCGCGACGAGATGGCGGGGCGGATCGCGATTCGCGCGCGCATCGCGACGACAGCGCGTGCGCACTCGTCAATGGATAGACCCCACGAAGGTGGGGTCGCTCGATCTCAGCACGGGACCGTTGGCCCCGTGAGGGAATCGCGCGAAGCAACGCGACTAGACCGCGGCGCGCAGCCTCCGCAGCACACTCACTCGCCGACGGACACGAACGCGATCTGCCACGCACCGTCCGCGAAGCGTGCCTGCGCGCGCAAGAGATACGCTGCGAATCGCAGCAACTCGATGCGTGCGGCGCTCAGCGTCATCATCTCGTCGCTGCCGGTCGCGCTCGGGGACACGGCGACCTCGATCCAGCCTCCGGTCCGCGTGGCATGCACGAATGCCTGGCCGCCCACCGATTCGACGAATTCCGCGAGCAGTCGCAACAGACCACGGACCTGCGCGACTTCGGCGTTCGCTTCGCCCGCCACGGTGAGCGCCTGTGCGCGCGACGCGCACGCGCGTTCGAACGCCACGCCGACCTCGATCGCCGGGCTCGTCACCCGTGGGTACATCATCGTCTCGAGCATCTCGGCGAGCCGCGCGAGTTCATCGAGACCGCGACGGGCGATCTCGATGTGGGCGTTCACCTGCTCCGGGATACTCATCACCACCGCGTCGACCGCACGCGTGAGCGCAGCCGTTACGTCGCCGCGAAGACTTTGCAGGTACAGCTCGGCCGCGACGGCATCGGCGCTGCGGAGATCGACGCCGCTCTGTCGCGCGTGGGTCGTTGTGCGCAGCGACGGCAGATCCAAGCGCGGCAGCTTCGACAACGATCGCGTTTCGATGTGGAGCAATCGGCCGAGGTGACTGCGGCGCTCGTTGTCCATTCGCTCGAACCCTTGCAGAAGCGAAAGGACCAGACGCGTGAGTGTTTGCGCTTCTGCGATTCGTGCGCGCCATCGTGCGAGTGCTTCCCCGACGGCCCGCGCGGCAGGGGACAGCGCACTCGTTGGGAGTTCGACCGCGAAGGCCCGCGGCTCTGATGCTTCACGCGATGACATGAATGGCGACTGCGCTCGCGTACAGCAATTCGCGTGCTCAGGACGTTTGGCAGTGTCGTACTTGCCTCCATACGCATTCAGGCATATAGACGGCCCGCATGGCGGCGACGGGCCCGACGACGCAGCGTCCGGAGCGATGGGAGCTGTACAAGCTCCTCGCCGAACCCGCACGTCTGCGCTTGCTCGCACTGACGCGCGAAGACGAGCTGGCGGTGAGCGAACTCGCGGAGTTGCTCGACGAGTCGCAGCCGAACGTGTCGCGGCATGCAGCACCGCTTCGGCAGGTCGGACTGCTCACGGTGCGTCGGCAAGGGACCTGGACGCTGATGCGCTTGTCCGAGAGCGCGGTAAGCGATCCGGTCGTCGCCGATGCGGTCGCGACCGGTCGTACATTGTGCGAACGCGACGGCACGCTCGGACGTGTCGCCGAAGTCGTGCGTGCTCGCGATCGTTCGACGCGTGAGTTCTTCGCGC
Organism: uncultured Myxococcales bacterium; assembly: GCA_966212315.1. Classification (GTDB taxonomy): domain Bacteria; phylum Myxococcota_A; class Polyangia; order Polyangiales; genus CBIHQZ01. Next base: position 2,406 of record CBIHQZ010000655.1, on the reverse strand, counting down.
GTGCGAAAAACAGCACAACGCCCGCAGGCCCGCCGGGAGAGTCGAGCGCGTATCTCGCCGCGCTCGCGCCGCTGCTTCCCGAGCGTGTGCTCGCAGTCGACATCGGCACCGGCGACGGTCGTTCGCTGGAAGTGCTCGCGCCGCTGTTCGAGAAGGTCATCGCGGTCGACCGCGCCGAGGCGCAATTGGCGGCATGTCGCGAGCGGATGGCACTGCGCGGTTTCGAGAACGTCACATTGCTCGAGGGTGAAGTCGACGGACCGGAGATCAAGCGCGCGGTTCGTGCGGCCGGTGGCGCAGATGTGGTGCTGGCCGCACGCGTACTGCATCACGCGCCGCGACCGGGCGAGATGGTCAAGCACCTCGCATCGCTCGCGCGTCCGGGTGGCGCGGTGGTGATCATCGACTACGAGCATCACGAAGACGAATCGATGCGCGAGCACGCGGCCGACCTGTGGCTCGGCTTCGAGCGCGCCGAACTCGAGCGCTTCGCAAAGTCCGCCGGGCTTCAGCCTCCGGTGGTTACACGCATCCCCGCGCCCTGGTGCGGGAGCGGTCCCGATCGCGGGATCCCTTGGCAAGTGATGGTGGCGCGCACGACGCGGTCTGCCACCACGACGACGAACGAGAACAAAGAGAGCCGTCGCGATGCGGCTCGCAGCAATGCACATCGCGGATCAGGAGCAACATGAGCACGTCGAAGCAGAACGAAGTCGCCGGTAAGTACAAGGTCGCGGACATCTCTCTCGCCGACTGGGGTCGCAAGGAGATCCGCATGGCCGAGAAGGAGATGCCGGGCCTGATGAGCCTCCGTGAGGAGTTCGGCACCAAGAAGCCGCTCAAGGGTGCGCGCGTCGCCGGCTGCCTTCACATGACGATCCAGACCGCGGTCCTCATCGAGACGCTCACCGCGCTCGGCGCCGAAGTCACCTGGACGAGCTGCAACATCTTCTCGACGCAGGATCACGCCGCGGCGGCGATCGCAGCGTCGGGCGTGCCGGTGTTCGCGTGGAAGGGCGAGACCGAGGCGGAGTACGACTGGTGCATCGAGCAGCAGCTGTTCGCGTTCGCGGGCGGCAAGGGCCCGAACATGATTCTCGACGACGGCGGCGATCTCACGATCATCGCGCACAAGAAGTACCCGCAGCTCTTCGCGGGCAACGACCCGATCCGCGGTCTCTCGGAAGAGACGACCACGGGCGTGCACCGCCTCTACGAGATGCACAAGCTCGGTGGCCTCAAGGTCCCGGCGTTCAACGTGAACGACTCGGTCACCAAGTCGAAGTTCGACAACCTCTACGGCTGCCGCGAGTCGCTCGGTGACGGCATCAAGCGCGCGACGGACGTGATGTTCGCCGGCAAGGTTGCCGTGGTTTGTGGCTACGGCGACGTGGGCAAGGGCTCGGCGCAGGCGCTTCGTGCACTCGGTTCGCGCGTCATCATCACGGAGATCGACCCCATCTGCGCGCTCCAGGCCGCGATGGAAGGCTATGACGTGAAGTCGCTCGAGACGGCCGCGCCCCTCGCCGACATCGTCGTGACCGCCACGGGCTGCGCCGACGTGGTTCGCAGCGAGCACATGAAGGCGATGAAGGACGAAGCGATCCTTTGCAACATCGGCCACTTCGACAGCGAAATCCAGATCGCGTGGCTCGAGAACAACAAAGAGATCAAGAAGGAAAACATCAAGCCGCAGGTGGACCAGTACATCTTCCCGGACGGCAAGCGCCTCACCGTGCTCGCGTCGGGTCGGCTGGTGAACCTCGGTTGCGCGACGGGTCACCCGTCGTTCGTGATGTCGAACTCGTTCACCAACCAGGTCCTCGCGCAGATCGAGCTTTGGACCAAGGCTGGCGAGTACGCGATCGGCGTGTACACCCTGCCGAAGCACCTCGACGAGAAGGTCGCATCGCTTCACCTCAAGAAGCTGGGCGTCGAACTCACGCGCCTCACCGACAAGCAGGCGGAGTACCTCGGCATCAACGTGAACGGTCCGTTCAAGCCCGAGCACTACCGCTACTGAGATCGTCCGCGAAAGCGGATTGACGGACTGATTGAACGGGCGGCTCTCACGGGTCGCCCGTTTGCTTTTCTCCGATTGATCGACGCTACTGGTCGGCGCGCACGACGAAACTCACCACCGTCGTCGCACTCCCACCGATGTTGAGCGTCGCGAATGTCTTCGCGCCCTCGACCTGACAGCCTTCGGCGCGCCCGCTCACCTGCCGCGATGCATCGAAGAGCATGCGCACGCCCGTTGCGCCCACGGGATGTCCGAGGCCGATGAGCCCACCGCTCGGATTGATCGGGAGTGACCCGCCGACTTCGAATCGACCCGCATCGATCGCGCGTCCGACAGCGCCCGGCGCTTCGAGGCCCAGATGGTCGGCGATCATGTACTCGGTG
>CBIHQZ010000654.1:0-4689 GCA_966212315.1 uncultured Myxococcales bacterium | reverse complement strand
CGGTGCGACTCGGCGAACACGACTGCGCGCCGCATGTGGGGCCGATCGCGCAGCGCACGCATCGGCGCATTCCCGCAAACGCGGTGTGGATCCCAGGCGGAACGTTCGCGATGAGCCGCGGAGGCGAGCGCTTCGTCACGCTCGAGCCGTTCGGTATCGATCGCACCGAGGTGACCGTCGCGGCCTATGCGCGTTGTGTGCGGGCAGCCCGCTGCGATGCGCCGCACGATGCGTTCGTCGGCGCGACGCGCGCGAACTCACTGCCGCGTACCGATGTGACCTTTGCGATGGCGACCCAGTATTGCGGCTTCGCAGGCGGCAGACTTCCCACCGAAGCCGAGTGGGAACTCGCGGCGCGCGGATACGACCGACGCGAGTATCCATGGGGCGCGCGCCTTCCCGACTGCTCGCTCGCGCGCTTCGCGGGATGCGGCGAGGCCCCCGTCGCGGCGGGCTCCATCGCACGCGGAGCGTCACCGTTCGGCGTGCGGGACATGGCCGGCAACGTGGCCGAGTGGGTGGCCGATCGCGGCGGCGCGCTCATCTGGGCGAGCGATTGGAATCCCATCGGAAGCGACCGCGGCGAAACGCGGGTCGTCCGCGGGGGCGCATTCACGGACAACGCGAGTGGCGTGCGAACCAGCGCGCGACGAGAAGTGAACCCGCGCGAGGCGCGATTCGATGTCGGGTTTCGCTGCGCGTATTGAGCCTGCGCCGTCACGGCTGGCTTTCCCTGGACGTCGCCCTGGACCTAGCGCGATGGGTTCAGGTCCATGGCTACGGCCACGACCAGGGGGAAACGGGTGGGCGCTTCTACGCGCTGTCCGCGCGCTTGATCGCTTCCGGCGGCTTCGGGATGTTCAACGTCGGCACCAGCGTCTGCGTCACTTCGCTCGGCCACGATGCGAGCGCGCTCGGCAGCGACAATCGACCCAGCATCGATTCGTCCATGCGCATCGCGTGCTTCACGAGCCCCCACAGGATCACGCCGCCCGCCGCGAGCACCACGATCGACTCGGCGAACCACGTGTCGTCGTGATTGAACACCGCCCAGTCGTAGAGACCGTGCACGAACACGCCGCAGAACAGCCCCGCCAACGCGAGTGGCAGCGCGCTGCTCGACGACGAGAATCGCGCCCGTCCCACGAAGTAGCCCATGATGCCCGAGGCGATCGCGTGCATAGGGACCGCGGTGAACGCCCGGATCATGCCGGTTCCCACGTCGTTCGCACCGAATGCGAGATTCTCGATGAGCCCGAAGCCGAGGCTCGCAGCAACCGTGTACACCACGCCGTCCATCACTTCGTCGAACACCGAGCGACGGAACGGATACGCCAGCACGATCAGAAGCTTGAGGACCTCTTCGGTGAATGCGGCCACGACGAAGGCATCGACGAAGCGACCCCCCGCGATCGATGCATCGCCGAGGACCGCGCGTTCCCCGAATTCGATGAGCGCCGCGGGCACACATGCGAGCGCGCCGAGCGCCATCGTGGCGTAGAGCGCGCGTCGCGGCGCCATCCGGCCGCGATCGAGTCGGCGAAACCAAGCCGCCAACGCGATCGCCGGGACCACGCTCACGGGAAGGCTCAGTGCGTATTCGAAGCCCCGCATCGCCGATAGAACACGGTACCTGCCGACGACCGAGCGTCAAACATTCCCGTACGCTCGGGCGCATTGCGCTGCGACGCGCAGCCGCTTACATACACCCGCCCCGCGTTTCCTAGCCCAGCGGTGAAACGCGCGACGAGGAGCCATCCCGACCGTGCCCGACGCGCCTGACAATCTCCCTCCCTCCACCCCGTCCGTCCCGCCCGCGGCGACGCCCGATCCGCAGCGTGATGCCGTGGTGGGCGACGAGACCGCGCTGCTCGAGAAGACGCATCACGCGCTCGCGAGTGCGACGCGCCGGGTGGTGCAGAACTACGACCAGGAACTCATCGCGCTGCGCGATCAGATCGCCGAAGCGCGACTGGAAGACGTGCCGCCGCTCGTGCAGCAGATGGAACGGCTGACCCGCATCGCAGCGCGGCGTGCCGAACTCCCCGCGACGAAGATCGACGTGCGCTCGCCGTACTTCGGGCATCTCCGGCTCGAAGAGAACGGGCGACAGCGCGACGTGCTCATCGGCAACGCGACGTACATCGACACCGAACGCGGGATTCGCGTCGTCGACTGGCGAGATGCCCCCGTTTCGCAGCTGTATTACCGCTACGCCGAGGGCGACGACTACGAAGAGGAAATCGCCGGCCGCACGCTCGAAGGCAACGTGCTCGTCCGTCGCGCGGTGGTGATCGCCGACGGCGTGATCCGCAGGATCATCGCGCCGCAGGGCGTGTACGCGCGGCAGAAGCGCGACGGTGAATGGCAATGGCGCACGCTCGATGTGCACGCGTCGAAACTCTCGGGCGGGCAGGGAATCGCCGATCGTCCACCCGCGCTCGAGGAGTACTCGATCCGCAAGGGACGCCTCGGTGTAGGCGTAGCGGGCCGTGAAGACCGGCATCTGCCGGACATCCCCGCGCTCATCGATCCGCGACAGTTCCAGCTCATCTCGAAGCCCGGCTCGGGCATGGTGGTGATCCAGGGCGGCGCCGGCTCGGGCAAGACCACGATCGGTCTGCATCGACTCGCCTACCTGAACTTCAACGACTCGAAGCGGTTCGCGCCGGATCGCATGCTGGTCGTCGTCTTCAACGAGGCGCTCGTCGCGTACATCTCGCGCGTGCTGCCGTCGTTGAACGTCGAGGGCGTGCAGGTCGCGACCTATGGCGACTGGTCCGCGCGACAGCGTCGCCGCCACCTGCCGCAGCTGCCGAACGAGTACGCGGAAGACACTCCGCCCGCGGTGGTGCGGATGAAGAAGCATCCCGTGATGCTCACGCTCATCGACGAACGGCTCGCGCGCGAAGCCCAGATGATCGCCGAGCTGGTGTCGAAAGCGGTGGTGGGAACGCCGGACGAAGCGATCGTGGTCGCGGCGTGGAATTCGATCGCGCACTACCCGATCTCGCAGCGGGTCACCGCGATGGCGCTGTGGGTCGAAGGCCGTCGCACGATTCTCGAGAGCGAAGGGAACACCCTCAACGCGGCGACGCGCTTCCCGCTCACGACCGCGCTCGAGCGGGTGAAAGCACGTTCGCGCGATGTGGTGTGGGACTGGGCGGAGCTGATCACCGACGGCAAGGCGTTGCGCGAAGGATTCGCGAAGCACGCGCCCGACGCGCTCAGCCCCGGCGAGATCGCGTTCGCGGTGAAATGGTGCGCCGATCGCGTGCACGACATCGTGATCGATCGTCGCGAGGAAGAAGACGACGAGAACGCGGCGCAGACGGCGCGCGATCGGGCTGCGCGAGACGCCGGTGGTGGTGAAGATCGCGACGAGGCGGAAGCAGAAGTCGAAAGCGGCGAAAGCGGAGGCCGTGCGGAGCGGCGCCGCGGGCGGCCGAACGATGACGACGACGATGACAACGATCGCGACGAGCACGACCCGTACCTCGCGATGGACGGCGTGAACGAACGCGAGCGCCCGCCGGCGACACTGGATCGCGAAGACGACGCGCTGCTCCTCAGGCTCTATCAACGCAAGCGCGGCGCCCTCAAGCGCGACAAGAAACTCGCGCTGCTCTACGAGCACATCTTCGTCGACGAAGCGCAGGACCTCGCACCGATCGAACTGGCCGTGTTGCTCGATTGTGCGACCCCCGCGCGCAGCATCACGCTCGCTGGCGACGTCGCGCAGCGGCTGCATCTCGACAACGGGTTCACCGATTGGAAGGAAGTCCTCACGCGCCTGGGCTATGCGGGCGTAGAGATCGAACCGCTCAAGATCGGGTATCGCTCGACGGTCGAAGTGCTCGACTTCGCGCGTACGGTCCTCGGCCCGCTCGCGGATCCGGAGCCGCCGATTGCAACGCGCTCGGGCGCGCCGGTGGAGATGCATCGATTTCCCGACGTGGGCGCGGCGGTCGCGTTTCTCGGCGAGTCGCTGCGCGATCTCGCACTGAGTGAACCGCGCTCGAGCGTGGCGCTCATCACGCGCGATCCCGAACGCGCGGATCTGTACTTCGAGGGGCTCAAGCGCGCCGAAGTGCCGCGACTGACCCGCGTGCGCTCGCAGGACTTCACCTTCAAGCCGGGTGTCGAAGTGACCGACATCCGCCAGGTGAAGGGGCTCGAGTTCGATTACGTGATTCTCGTCGACGTGACCCAGCATCAGTACCCTGCCAACGACGAATCACGGCATCTGCTTCATATCGGCGCGACCCGCGCAGCGCATCAACTGTGGGTCGTGGCGGTAGGCCCACCGTCGCGATTACTTCCCGAAGAGATGCGCGACTAGCGCGGGCGAGGCGCGGATGGCGACCACCTCGCGACGCGACGATCACGCGGCGGCGTCGTTCGAATGGACGCTCGTCATCGCCGTGATTCTCGCGACGCTCGTGCCGTGCCTGGTCACGCGCTTCGTTCCCGCCACCGACCTGCCGCAACACCTCGCGCAGATCCGCCTCGCGCGCGATGTGCTCAGTGGCGTGGATGTCGCGCACACGATCCGATGGGGCGCGCCGAACACGCTCGTCTATCTGCCGCTCGCGGTCGCGTACGCGCTCTTCGGGCCGATGGTCGCGGGGCGCGTGATCATCGCGTTGCTATTGGTCGCGTCGCTGGGAGCCGTCGCGATCGCGGCGC
>CBIHQZ010000653.1:0-4692 GCA_966212315.1 uncultured Myxococcales bacterium | reverse complement strand
CCGACGATGCGATCGCGAAGATCGGGCACGACGTGAAGTTCGAGCAACTCGTGCTCGCTCGCGCGGGATTCCCGGTGTCGGGATGGACGTTCGACACGATGCTCGCGAGCTACCTGAACGACCCCGAGCGGCACGCGCATCGGCTCGATGAGATCGCGCTCGCCGAACTCAATCACACGATGCACTCGGCCGACGCGCTGCTGAAACGCGAACGCAAGAGCGTGACGATCGACGAAGTCGAGATCGCATCCGTCGCGCCGGTGATCGCCGAACGCTCGGACATGGTGCTGCTCAGCAGTCGCACGCTCGCGGCGCGCCTCGAGGAAGCACAACTCGACGCGCTGCTGCGTGATCTCGAAATGCCCCTCACGCACGTTCTCTCGCGCATGGAGGCGACCGGGGTGCTCGTCGACGTCGCGATGCTCACGCGGCTGAGCGCGGAGTTCGGCGTCGAGATCGATCGGCTCGAGAAGAAGCTGCACGAACTCGCAGGGCGGGAGTTCAATGTGAACTCACCGCGGCAGCTGGAAACGATTCTCTTCGACGAACTCAAGCTCCCGTCGAAGAAGAAGACCAAGACGTCGCGTTCGACCGATCACGAAGTGCTCGAGGAACTCGGTGAGGACTACGAGATCGCGCGGCGCATTCTCGAACATCGCTCGCTGTCGAAACTGAAAGGCACTTACTTGGATGCCCTTCCGGCGCTGGTGAATCCCGCGACGAAGCGCATTCACACGACGTACAGCCAGGCCGTCGCTGCCACCGGACGCCTCTCGTCGAACAATCCGAATCTGCAGAACATCCCCATTCGCAGCGAGCAGGGCGGGCGCATCCGTGAAGCGTTCGTCGCGCCTCCCGGCTGCAAGATCCTCTCGGCCGACTACTCGCAGATCGAGCTGCGCGTGCTCGCGCATCTCTCGCGCGATCCCATCCTCGTCGACGCGTTCCAGAAGAACGAGGACATCCACACACGCACCGCGATGGAGATCTTCAAGGTCGAACCCGACGCGGTCACGCGCGACATGCGTGCGCAGGCGAAGACCACCAACTTCGCGGTGCTCTACGGCCAGGGACAAGCAGCACTCTCGCGTCGGCTCGGCATCCCTCGCGCCGAGGCCTCCCGCTTCATCGAGAAGTACTTTCAGACATTCCCCGGCCTCACGACGTTCCTCGATCAGACCGTCAAGAAAGCGCGCGGCGGCGAAGCGGTGCGCACGCTTCTCGGTCGCCGCCGATTCCTCCCGACGATCTCGAGCGAGAACCGCGGACTGCGCGCGCAGGCCGAACGCATCGCGAAGAACACGCCGATCCAGGGCACCGCGGCGGACATCATGAAGCTCGCGATGATCCACATCGCGCGAAAGCTGGAGGCCGCGTCGCTGCGTACTCGCATGGTGCTCACGGTGCACGACGAGCTGGTGTTCGAAGTCCCCGAGGGCGAAGAAGCGCAGGTCGGCCCGCTCGTGCGCGACACGATGGAGAGCGCCATCAAGCTCGATGTGCCGCTCGTCGTCGGCATGGGATGGGGCGCGAACTGGGGCGCAGCGCACTGACGACGGCTTCGCGATCCGATCTTAGTTGCGTATCGCAACAAACTCTCGCAGAGTGTCCCGCGAGGTTCTGATGAACGCGATCCCGATTCACGCCAACACCCACGTTCTCGTCGTCACCGGCGCCGGTGTGTCTGCCGAGAGCGGCATTCCGACATTCCGCGGCGTGAACGGTCTCTGGAACAACCATCCGGTCGAACGCGTCGCCTCACCGGACGGCTTTCGCGACGATCCTGCGCTCGTGTGGCAGTTCTATTCGGAGCGGCGTGCGGGGGCGAAGTCGGTCGCGCCGAACCGTGGGCATCATGCGATCGCGGCGCTCGAAGCGCGTCTCGGTGATCGCTTCCTGCTCGCGACGCAGAACGTCGACGGCCTCCACGCAAGGGCCGGCAGCCAGCGCATCCTCGAACTGCACGGCTCTCTCTTTCGCTCGAAGTGCAGCGGGTGCGCTCGCGCCCCGTTCGCGGACGATGAAGCGTATGCGACGGGCACCGTCCCCGCGTGCGGCCATTGCGAGCGGGCGGGGCGGTTCGGTTTGCTCCGACCGGACATCGTGTGGTTCGGCGAGAGCCTCGATCCGAGTCATCTCGATCGCGTCGCGCAGTTCATCGCACGTGCCGGCCGAGATCTGGTCTTCGTCGCGGCCGGGACGTCGGGTGCTGTCTACCCCGCGGCGGGGATCGTCGATGCGGCGCGTCGCGTGGGGGGCGATACGTGGCTGGTGAATGCAGAGCGCGCGGCGAACACGGATTCGTTCGCGCACTTCGTCGAAGGGCAGACCGGCACTGCGTTGCCGCGGCTCTTCGACGTCGACGTGTGACCCATTCGGTCGCGCGACGGCGCTACTCGGAACCGATGTGCGCCTGCCACTCTTCGACGAACTCCCAGTCGCTGATCAGTTGCTTGCGCAACAGCACCGAGAGAAGCGCGGCGAACAGCGTTTCCCAACGTGCATCACCGAGTGCTTCGTCGACGTCGGCACCACTGGCCACCGCGCGCAGCGCAGCGACGAGGTCACGGCTGGTGAGCTTGCGCTCGTGACCACTCGCCTCGGCCGCCTCGCTCGCGGGTGTCGCGCCGCCGTCACGCTTGCGCTGCGACGGGATCGAAATGGTCGTGCCGTCGAGCAACGTGAGCGCGAGCATGCGAGGCCCTCCCGGCTTCACAGCGGCGACCGGCGGTTTCTCACGACGCGGTGTGCTCGCACCGGGAGCGGGCTTCGGCATCGCCGGAAGCGACGCGGCAGGGGCGCGCGGGCTTTCGACCGCCGGAAGCGCGAACTCCTCCGACGCGGCGACCTGCGCGGGCGGAATCGAGTCGTGGGAAGGCGGGGGGGCTTTGATCTCGGGCGCGGTCACATCGGACACGGTCGCGCTCGGCGGCTCGTCTGCGACGGGCTTCGCATTCGCGATCGGCGTTGCCGTCGTTGTCGCGGCGGCCGTCGGCGGTGCCTTGTTCGCAGTGGGCGGGGGCGGTGGTGCCGCGGGCTTCGCAGGCGCGACCGAGCGCCGCGGCGGGGGCGCGGCCGACACCGGTGCCGCGGGGCTGTCCGCAGGGGTGCCGCCATAGAACGCGCGAATTGCACCGCGAATGTCGCTCGGCGCGGCGATCATCGCTTTGACCGGCATTCCGCACGCCGCAGTCACCTGTCGCACCGCTTCGTCGTGCGTCGGATCTTCCATGGCGAGGTAGAGCGTGTCGCCGACCTTGCGTTCGTGGCGCACGTAGATCGGGATCACGCAGAACTCCTCGGCCACGTCCTTCGGCACGAGGTTCAGCAACTGCCGTGAGAAATCGATGTGGTGGAGCGACACCCACGGAACACTCAAGTGCTGCGAGAGCATCTTCGTGAGCTGGACTTCGCCGATGAAGCCGAGGTCGACCAGCAACTGCCCCAGCCGTCGTCCGGTGGCACCTTGCGTCCGCTGCTGTTCGAGCGCGGTTTCGAGCTGTTCGCGCGTGAGCAGGCCGAGGTTCACGAGCAATTCACCGATGCGAGGACGAGCGCTCACGATGCGATTTCTCCCGCCGCGACTGTACCGGACCACGCGGGCGCGCGGATCAAATCCGCGCATTTGCACGACCGCTGACGGACGTCCGCCTTGACCGGGTACAGTGCGGGGGCGTAGAAGCCCCGAAGACGGAGCGTTCCTTTCAACCCCTTCGCGCCAGATCGTCGTGACCGATCCCGCCTCTCCGACGCCGCAAACTGACGCAGCGGAATCACCCAGCCCGCCCGCGCGAAAACGATACGGGCGCGAGCGCGTGGCGGTCGGCGTGGTGTTCTTCGCGCTCACCGGCGCGGTCATCGTCAATGGCGCGACGGTGATCTGGAAGGACACCAATCGCGGCGGACGAGTGCAGGCTCCGTTCGCGACATGCAGCGAAGGAATCCACGATCTCTACCGTGGGTTCCAACACAGCCTCGCTCCCGTCGATGTTCGCAGCTCGTCGCTCGCACCGCGTCGTCCCACGCACGACGGGCCGGCGCGCGCGGATGCAGCGATGCTCGACGAATTGATGATCTCGTTACGACCCGTCTGCCAGCGTGAAGGAGCCGAGGCGCAATCCGCGTACGAAGCTCTGACCCTCTGGCGCTACCAGTACGAAGACCTCACGCGCGTGGCGGAGCACATGTTCGTGCCGAACGCCGAACGCGCATTGCAGTACCAGTCGCCTGGGGCCGTGAGCCCTCGAGGAAACGAACCATGACCGCAGAGCCCACCGCAGCCGCCGCTGCCCCGACGGAATCCACCACCCCGACGACGTTCGACGCGATGAAGCTGTCGGATGCACTGCGGCGCGCACTCGTCGATGTCGGTTACACGAAGCCCACGATCGTGCAGAGCGCGACGTTCGAGCCCATCGCCCACGGGCGCGATGTCATCGTTCAGAGCAAGACCGGCAGCGGAAAAACAGCCGCGTTCGGGATCCCGCTGCTCGACCGCGTGGTGCAGCCCGAGAAGCGCGTGCAGGCGATGGTGCTGTGTCCGACGCGCGAACTCGCGCTGCAGTGCGCGACAGAGTTCGGGCGCCTCGGGAAGTATCGCGGCGTGTCGACGACGGCGATCTACGGCGGCGCGTCGATGTCGAAGCAGATCGACGAACTCGAGGCCGGTGCGCAGATCGTCGCGGGTACTCC
>CBIHQZ010000652.1:0-4694 GCA_966212315.1 uncultured Myxococcales bacterium | reverse complement strand
GGGACGCACTAGGGGAGGGAACCGACCTCACCCCCGCTGCCGCGCGCCCCTCTCCCTCCGACGCCACCGCGTGACGCGCGGACACAGGCATCGTCGAGAGAGGGGCTGGAATGATGGCGGCGTGAGGAGTGCTGGTATCGGGTGCGAGAAGCGTTGATCGCTGCACTGCGTTTGCGGTCGACGCATCCCGGCGCGCTGCTTCCAGGCTCGATCGACGTCCTCGGCCCTCGGGCCCCCAACAACCGCAGTTCACCAATCACGCCCCATCCTTCGAGCCCCTCTCACAACCGCAGTTCACCAATCACGCCCCATCCTTCGAGCCCCTCTCTCGACGACGCCTGCGTAACTGCGCCGGGCGCGGCGTCGGAGGGAGAGGGGCGCGCGGCAGCGGGGGTGAGGTGTCTTCACGACGTCCGCCCCCGCACTTCCGTCGTCCCCTCGAGTGTCGCCCGCACGCGTTCGACCAGTCCCGCGCCGCGAAATGGCTTGGCGAGAAACGGCACATCGGCCGGCGCCCGCCCCGCGACGAGGTCCTCCGAGTAACCGCTCATCAGCAGCACTCGCAACGTCGGGCACTTCTCACGCAGCCGCTTCATCAACGCGAGGCCGCTCGTTCCCGGCATCGTCATGTCGAGCAGCACCGCGTCGATGGGACCCGACTCGTCGAGGCATCGTTCGGCTTCTTCGGCGTTCCCCGCTTCGAACGCGACGTAGTCCGCGTCTTCGAGTAACAAGCGCGCAATCGACCGGATCGCGGACTCGTCGTCGACGACCAGCACCCGTGCCTTGCGATCACGGACGTCGGCCGGTTCGCTCGCTGCCGCCGCCACGAGCGGAGGAACCGCGGCGAGGCTCGTCTGCGACGCGCGCGGGAAGCGATCGGTCGCCGGGAGATGCACGCGGAACGTGGTGCCTCGTCCGATCTCGCTCGCGACCTCGATGCGCCCGCCGTGTGCGCGGACGATCCCGAGCACCGCGGCCATGCCGAGCCCGCGCCCGCGTGGTTTCGTGCTGAAAAATGGCTCGAACACACGCGCTCGCGTTGCTTCGTCCATCCCCGCGCCCTTGTCGATCACTTCGAGAATCGCGGTGCTGTCGTCGCCCGACGTCACGCGCGTCGTGACCGTGCCGGTCCGGCCTTCCATTGCTTCGATCGCGTTCCACAGCAGGTTCATGTGCACCTGCCGGATCTGCGCTGGATCCGATTCGACGAACGGCACCGCCGCATTCGTGTCGGCGACGAGCGTGACGTTCGACGGCGCGCCGCTGCTCAACATCCGCACCGTCTCCGCCGCGAGGGCCGCGATGTTCACATCGCGACGACGCAATGGCTTGCGCCCCGCGTACGCGAGCAGCTGCTCGGTGAGATCCGATGCACGCATCGCCGCGGTCTCGACCGCGTCCATTGCTTCCCGACGCGAGTTCGCGCTCGACGTGTCGCGCGCGTGGTCGATGTTCGCGCGAATGATCGTGAGGAGATTGTTGAAGTCGTGCGCGATCCCGCCCGCGAGCACACCGAGTTCGCTCAGTCGTTGCGACCGCTCGAGATCACGCTCGAGCGCGCGCTGCTGCGTCTCGGTTTCGTGTCGCGCGGTGACGTCGCGTCGCAGACCCACCGCCCGTTTCGGCGCGCCCGCTGCGTCACGCTCGATCACGCGCGCACGTTCGAGCATCCATCGTTCGCCGACGCGGTATTCGCATTCCCAGGCATCGACGCCGCGGGCCGAACACGCCTCGATCGCGCTGGTCACCGCGGCTCGATCGCCCGTGTCGATTCGATCGGTCCACGTCGCGATCGGCGACCACGCCGCGGGTGTTTCCGTGTGCGCCGCCGGGTCATGCCTGCGCTCGGTTCCCGCGACGAGATTGCGTTCGAACGTGTGCGCCACACCCGCGTCCAGTGCGAGCGCGAGCCATTGGTCGCCTTCGCGCCGCGCCAGCACTTCGCGCGTGCGCTCCTCGATGCTCGTCGCCAGCAACATCGCCGACGCGGCCATTGTCGACATGAAGATCCACAGCATCGCCACGTCGACATGCACGTTGCCGTAGTGCAGTGGACCGGTGCCGAGCGACGTCCCGAGAACGGCCGCCGCGCTGACACCGGCGACCGACACGGCCGAGCCGCGCATCCCGAAACGAACCGACGCCCAGACCCTCGCGGGGTAGGGGAGAAGTGCGAGTGGGAGCTTCGCCAACGAAACGGGGAGGAGCCCCCCGAACGCGACGAGCGTCGTCACGAGCGCGAGCGCGCAGAGCAGCACGACCTCGCCGACGTGATGACGTCCCATTCGCGTCGCGGGACGTGTGAACGCCATCACGAGCGGCGTCGCGACGAGCACACCGCCCGCGTCGCCGAGCCACCAGGTGAGGGCGGTCGGAAGCATGCGAGCGGTGCCGAGTCCGCCGAACAAGTGCAGCCCGATCGTTCCGACAGAGGCTGCGACGAGCGGGGCCGCTGCCACGATCAGCGCCAGGAACGCGGGTACGTCGCGCATGCGCCAGATGCCGCGGCGAAGTCCCGCGCGTCGTCCGAGGTGGAAGGCCACCAAGGCCTCGGCGGTGTTGCCCGCGGCGATGAAGGCAGCGGCGAGGGGCGCGGTGCCGATCGAGAGGTTCGCGACGAGCGCTGCGAGATAGACGGCCGGTGCGAAGCGCACGCCGCGGAGCCAGAGAAGCGCCACGGCGAGTCCCGAAGGGGCCCAGATGAGCGTCGCGTTCTGCTGGTAGTACGCGAGGCGCAATCCCGCGCGCGCGGTCGCGAAATACGCCACGACGAACAGAGCGGCGGTCAGGAGGCCACGAGAGCGATTCGAACCGTCGTCGCGGTCGTCGTGCGACGGTGCGCGCATGCGTGGCGAGATGCTGGCACGAGGCGATCGGCAGTGGGAGCACTCACTGCATTCCGAGCGGGAAACGGGGCACGTTCCGCGATTTCCGGCTCGACGGAAGCGTTCGAAGCGCGGGCGTTGGCCGAGCGGTAGCCCCGCGAATCAGCGGCACACGATGTAGCTGAACGAGTGATCGTAGAAGTACGACCACATGCGTCGCATCGTGTGATTGCCCGGGTTGAACTTGTAGTCGACGTCGTTCACGCCCGGCGCGAAGTACTCGCTCCAACTGCCGTTGAACCACTGGATGCGGTACGCGACGATGTCGCCGCCGGCGATCTGATTGTCGACTTGCAGCGACAGTCCCGCGACCCAGCGCGGGTCCTGCGTCGGCTGTCCCGCGACCTCGGTGCAGTGCACTTGTGTCGAGAGATCGAGCGGGACGCAATCGGGGCCGTTGCCGCATCCGTTGAAGCCCTGACCCTGCTGCACGGGGGGCGGCGGCGGCGGGGGAAGAACCGGATGCGAAGGGAGCGGCGGCATCACGTGCGGCGCGGACTGCGCGAACGCCGGTGCGTGTCCGAGTGCCATGCCGACGAGTACGAGCGATGCACCGATGGAGATGGATACGAGCTTGCGATGATTCATGGGACGCCTCCGACGAATCGCGCGACGCGCTCGATTCGGTCAGCGGTTCGACGCGCGGCCGGCTCGCGCATTGGGTGCTGATGGCGCGATGACGAGAGCGGAGCGTTGATGGTGTTTGGTGTGTGGTGGCACGTCGTGACGTGCCGGCGCCCCGCGGGTTCCCATCGCGCGGCCTTCCAGGAGAGCGGAGCGTCGATGGTGTCTTCACCATCGGGCCCACAATCGGGCTGTGGTGGCACGTCGTGACGTGCCGGCGCACGCGGCTTCCGCATCGGGCTTCCGCATCGGGCTTCCCCATCAAGCTGTGGTGGCACGTCGTGACGTGCCGGCGCCACGCGGCTTCCCCATCGGAGATTCGGCGCGTCGCGGGATGAACGCGCCGACTCCGCCTGGAGCGTCGGCGCCAGACGTGCGCAATTGCGATCAGCGCCGCCGGTCCAGGCTCTACATCGAACCGGCTTCGCTGGCGCGAAGGCGTTCGGAGCGAATGTGCTCCACGCGGTAGCGCGCGCATTCCGGCCCTGAACAAAAGCCCGAACCGGACGCTTCGGGCGAGCGTCCCCGGTGCGAGCCGCGGAGGTTCTCTCGCACCGAGCGCGCACCCTGGCATCTGCGCAATCCTGCCGGCATGAGCGACGCGCCCGTGAACCTCGCCGATCCCGACTGCGAGCCCTCGGACGAGGACTTCGCGGGATTTCTCGAGCGTGCGTTCGCGCACATTCGTGATGACGACGAGAAGCGGCTGGCGAAGATGCGCGCGGAGATCGCGAACGCGCGCGCCGACGTCATTCGCCGGCTGGGACTGTCGACGTAAATCGCGCGCTGCCGTGCGCGCGGCGTGTGGTGACGTGGTGGCGGGGAGGGCGGAGGCGCGCGGGCGCTTCGTTTAGGTTTACGATTACGTTTACGTACGTTTACGTTTGCGGACGCGCCTTGCTCACTGCTTCGCCACCACTTCCCTGATCTCCGCGCGCGTCATCGGCCCGCTGAGCCAGCACATCGTCGTGCGCGAACTCGCCAGCACCACGCTCGGCGCGCGATGCACATCGCGCATCACGAACCAGCGCGGCGCGAGCTGCTTCACCGTCGCCGCGAGTGCCTCCCGGTCGATGTCCACCGCGCCGTCGCTCCCCATCAATCCCTCGAGCACGCGCTCGCGATCGGCGTCGGTCTGCAGCCGCCCCACGAACCACAGCCCCGCGTTGCTGAGCGCGCGGT
>CBIHQZ010000651.1:0-4694 GCA_966212315.1 uncultured Myxococcales bacterium | reverse complement strand
AATCATTGCGCGCGCGACCCTACACGACAGCTGGACGCGCAACAATGCACGACGCCGCGCTTGCGCCGAGGCGCGCGCAGATCGTAGGAACGTTTCGGTGCAGCGCGAGGATTGAAGTACGTTCGAGCGCGCGCGATGCCATCGAACCGTCCCGTCGTCGTCACCGGGCCTCCCGCGAGCGGCAAGAGCACGATCGTCCGCGCGGTGGCGGCGCTCATCGGGTGCGAACGAATCGACCTCGACGAGGAGATCTCGCGCGCGGCCGGTGAGTCGATCGCGGCCATGTTCGCATCGCGTGGCGAGTCCGCATTCCGCGCGGCGGAGCGTGCCGCGCTCGAGCGGGCGTTGCAGCAACGGAACGTCGTGATCGCGGCCGGCGGCGGCGCACTCGTCGACCCGGTGTTTCGCCGCAGCGTTCTGGCACGGGCGCATGTCATCGCGCTGCAATCCGATCGCGCGACGCTTCTCGCCCGCCTCGCGAACGACGCGACCGATCGTCCTCGCCTCCGCGGTGACACGCCTGCGCTGCTCGACGCGCTGCTCGCATCGCGCGCGGACGGATACGCCGAAGCACACGCGGTCATCGATGCGGGAGGTTCGCCCGATGCGGTCGCCACTGCGGTGCACGCCGCGATCGAATCATTGCGTCGCGACGAGACACTGGTCGTCCCGCTCGGCGCGCGCACGTATCGCGTGATCGTCGGCCGTGGCGATCGGCTCGCGGAAGAGATCGCGACGCTCGCGCCGAGTCGCACGGTGTGGTTGACCGACCAGCGGGTGCGTCGACGCGTGGGTGGGCCGTTGCGATTCGGTGTGACCGCGCGGCCTGCCGCGACCGTCACGTTGCGAGGGCGCGGTGATGCCGACAAGACACTCGCGGCTGTGCGCGCGATCTGGGACGCATCGCTCGCGGCCGAAATCGATCGCGACGCGGTGATCGTCGGCGCCGGCGGCGGCGTGGTGACCGACCTCGCGGGGTTCGCAGCGGCTACCTTGCTCCGCGGCATTCGTTTCGCGACCGCCCCCACGACGCTGCTCGCGATGGTCGACGCGAGCGTCGGTGGCAAGACCGGCTTCGATCATCGTGCCGGCAAGAATCTCATCGGCGCATTCCATCAACCGTCAGTAGTCGTGTGCGATCCGAGCGTGCTCGCCACTCTCGCACCACGCGAGTTGCGCGCGGGGCTCGCCGAGATCGTGAAGATCGCGCTCGTGTGCGATGCCTCGCTGCTCGCGGCCATCGAAGCCCGTACCGACGATCTGCGCGCGCTCCGTCTCGACGCCATCGCCAGCCTCGTCGCCCCCGCGATCCAGGCGAAGATCGATGTGGTCGCGCGCGACGAACGCGAAGCCGGTGAACGTGCCTTGCTGAACTTCGGGCACACCCTCGGCCACGCCATCGAGCAGGCCGCCCGCTACACGGTGCCGCATGGTGAATGCGTCGCACTCGGCATGCGCGCCGCGATCGATCTGGGCGTCGAGGCGGGCATCACCCCGCGCGATCTCGGTATTCGTGCTCACACGCTCTTCGACGCGCTGGGGTTCGTCCAGCGGGCACCGCGCGGCGTGCGACTCGACGCCGTCATGACCGCGCTCGCGCACGACAAGAAGCGCAAGGCCGGCACGCTTCGTTTCGTGCTCGTGGATCGACCGGGTCATGGCGTCGTGCATCCGGTCGCACGCGCCGAAGCCGAGCGGGCTGCGGAACGCCTGCTGGAAATTCGCGGCACCGTGAGGCGCCGCGTACGATCGTGACGATGGCTACCTTCACGAGGCCGACGATGACTGGCCGGCTATGGCTCGCGGGTGCGTTCGCGACGCTCGGACTGTTCGCGCAGGGATGCGTCGACAACGAAGTGTCGTTCTTCATCCAGCAGGGGCAGGTACCGCAGCCGAGCGGGACGAGTGGGTGCGTCGTCACCTCGGAGCCCGACGCGCTCCACCGCAATCAGGGCCTGCTCGATCTCGCGCTATCGACCCGATACGTGCTCAACCCGCTTTACCGCAGCGAAGTCCTGTCGTCGGCGCGGCGCACCAGCGGACGTCCCGAGATGCGCGGCATCTTCGTCGACGGCGCGGACATCGAGTTGCGCGATCCGGCGAACACTGATCCGACGGCGAGTCCGCTCTTCCGCTACCGCGTGGTCTCGACGGCGTTCGTTCCCCCCGCGACCGCAGAGAGCCCCGGATACGGATTCGGCAATCTCGAACTCATCCCGGCTTCGGTCGGCGCCACCCTTCGCGACCAGCTCTGTCCGCCGAATCTGTCGACGGTCTCCGCGCAGTGCCCCGTTCCCACGTGGCCGGACACGCGACAGCAACTCGTGGTCACCGTCCGTCCCTTCGGCCATACGATGGGCGAAGTGTACGTATCGGGTTCGCACTACACATATCCGATCACGCTCTGCTGCCACTGCCTCGTGACGTTCAGTGCAGCGGGCGACGACCCGACCCGTGACGGCCCGGACTGCTCCGCGACCACCACGGTGTCGACGACGACCTGCGATCCCGGCCAGGACGACGCGGTCGACTGCCGCGCCTGCTCGGCGGGCAACCCCGCGCTCTGTCAACCGCGCGGGTATCGTACCGATCCCATGGCGGCGGCCTGCCCGCTCTGATCGCTCGCGTTCAGCCCGGCTCGAAACACGCGCGGCAACGCGCTTCGTACGACTCCGCCGCCCCCACCTGAATGCGTTCGGCCTTCCCTGCGATGCGCTGCGAGTGATTCGCGGGGTCGCCGCATTTCGCGCAGACCGCCTGGCACTTCGTGATCTCTTCCGCCACCGCGAGCAGCTGCGGAATCGGGTCGAACGGACGACCCATGTAGTCCTGATCGAGCCCGGCCACCACGACGCGCACGCCACGATTCGCGAGTTCCTGACAGAGCGGAACGAGGTCGCTCGTGAAGAACTGCGCTTCGTCGATGCCGACCACCTGCGTGTCGGCATGAACGCGCGCGCGGATCTCGCTCACTTCGCTGACGACCTCGGCTTCGATCGCCATCGCGCTGTGACTGGTAATCCGAGTCGGGTCGTAGCGCGCGTCGATCTTCGGCTTGAACACCTGCACGCGCTGGCGTCCGAGAAGCGCGCGGCGAACACGGCGAATCAGCTCTTCGGTCTTGCCCGAGAACATCGAACCGCACACCACTTCGATCCATCCCGCGTCGTGCCGCCGCCTGTGCATGCGCCGCATTCTGTTGGCGTTCGTCATCGAGGCCAAGCGAAACGAAGCGCGTGCGATCGCAGCCAAGAAATCATCGCGACGCGGGTCGATTCAGACGCGCGCGTGCGGCGCTCGGATGACGACACGCGGTCTCGCACGGTAAGGTGACAACGGTGTACTGCCCAGCTTGTGGCTCTCGAAACAGCGACGACGCACGCTTCTGCAATCAGTGTGGCGTTCGCATGGACACGATGGCGCCGGTCTCCACGCCGTCATCGACTGCCGCGCCGGCGGTTAACCCGACGGTGCCCGTTGCGTCGACGATCGGTGCGCAACCGACGCCCGCCGCGCAACCGGCGCCGACGATGCCGGGTGTGCCCGTCGATGGCTCGCCTACCATTCAAACGCGGCTCCCCACGATGGGCGGCGAGCAGAGCATCGCGCTGCCGATGTCGGGTCCGTCGAAGCGCACGATGATCATCGCGGGTGGCGGCATCGCCATCGCGGGCATCGCGCTCGGTGCGCTGGTCGCGATGCGTGCGATCAAGAACAACGCCCCCGCACCCGCGCCCCAGTCGGATCAGAACGTCGCGCTCGTCGAGACGCCGCACGTGATCGGCCAGGCCGATGGCGGTGCGGATGCTGGCAGCGGCGATGAATCGCACGGTGGACACGCGTCGGGTTCTTCGACGGGACGACCGCGCACGAGTGGCAGTGGCGCCGGTGGAACTGCGTCGAGTGGCGCGCATGCATCGGCGGGCACCACGTCGGGATCGTCGGGATCGAGCTCGTCATCGGGTTCGGGCAGCACGCGGCCTTCGAGCGGCGGCAGCACTTCGACCGGTTCGAGCGGAAGCAGCGGCAACGCTGGCGGCGGCGGCACCGTAGCCGCGGGCGAGCCTACGGGTAGTGGAAGCGGAACGGCACCGACACCGGGCGATCTCGCACAACTCAACGGCGGCGGTTCCACCACCGGTGGTGGCATCGCGCCGCGTGGACCGAGCGTGGGCGGCTACGTCCAAGGCGAAGAGACCGACGCAACGGGAACGATGGACCCGACGGTGTTCTCGTACGTGTACCGGCACTACCGCCCGCAGGTGGCCGCGTGTCAGTCGATGGTCACGCGTAATGCGAGCATCACCGGCACGCTGCGCATCCGCATTCGACTCGGCGTCGACGGCCACGTGGTGCGCACGCGGGTGTTGAGCAACACGACGAACAACGCCGACCTCGCGACGTGCGTGCAGAA
This sequence comes from uncultured Myxococcales bacterium, assembly GCA_966212315.1. Taxonomy (GTDB): domain Bacteria; phylum Myxococcota_A; class Polyangia; order Polyangiales; genus CBIHQZ01. The sequence continues at coordinate 280 of CBIHQZ010000651.1, read as the reverse complement.
CTCGATTCGCACGTGGGCGTATCCGCGTCCCGAGGGCGGCGAAGTGGAGTTCGATTACAACTTCGGCTTCGGAAGCTGATACGCGCGGCGGCGCTCGCGCCCGTGGCGGAGGGTTGAACAAGACGCACGATGCGCCCGCACGTGCCTGTGGTGGCGCGTCGTGACGCGACGGCGGCATGGCGCGGAGGTGTGCCCGCAGGGAAACGGACGCTGAGACGGGGCGGAGAATGTCTCTCGGTGGGGAGAGAAGCGTTAGGACGGCACCGAGAAGGTCTCTCGG
>CBIHQZ010000650.1:0-4699 GCA_966212315.1 uncultured Myxococcales bacterium | reverse complement strand
ACTTGCCGTTCGTGGGATTCAGCACGCACGGCGTGCCGGCGGTGTCGTGGATCGCATCGGTCGCGGCGATCGCGTTCTTCGTGGCGCGCGCGCGTGCGGCGCGACGAGCGCTGGTCGCGCGATTGAGCGTTGCGGGTAAGCCTGCATCCTGACGAGGCGCGCTCTGCTTCCCGACTCCGGCGTGAAGACCCCAAACGCATTCGTGACGAGCGCCGGGTAGGAGCGACTACACTTCGCCCCGTGCGGAGCTGCAAGCACTCGACGACCCGCGGACTGGCCCTTCTCGGGGCCGCGCTCGCATGCGTGGGCGGAAGCTGCGTGTTCCCCGCGACACAAGCCACGGTGATCGTGGACTCGAACGCGCCGAGCGATCGCGCGCTGTCGGTCCGCGTCGTCATCTCGTCCGAGGGGCGTTCGACGGGACAGACACTCGCATTCGTTCGCGGTGGCTCGACCGGTACGGTCGCGTTCCCTGCGTCGTTCGGCGCGACACCGGGCGAGGGCCCGAACGATGCCCGCGTCACGCTCACGCTCGACGCCTCGCTCGCCGGCGCCTCCGGCTCGCCGCCGCTCGTGTTTCAACGCGTCGCACGGTTTCGCTTCATTCCGCGCACGAACGGCGTGGTGCGGCTCTTCCTCAACACCGCCTGCGGCGCGCCCGCGATCGGTTGCCGCTCGACGCCGAGCACCGAGTGCACCGTGAGTGCGCTGTGCACGGAGGCGGGGGCGACATGCGGCGATCTCGGGGAATGCGTGGCAGTCGATACACCGCTCGAACCCGTCCAAGGCGACGCTGCACTCGGCGTCGATGCGCCGGCGGTAGACGCGCGGTTCGACGCGCAGTCGTTCGGCGACGCGAGCGACATACCCGATGTTCGCGATGTCCCGACGGACACGGCACTGGACTCATCCCTCGACGCGCGTGACGCCGCATTCGATGCCTTCGACGCGGGCCTCGATGTGCGCGACGCATCGATCGACGCGCGTGATGCGACAGACGCCACCGGCCTGATGGACATCCGCGAGGTCGCACCCGACGTCGCTCGCGACACCGGGATGGATGTCGTCGACAGCGCCGTCGACGCGGGGACGTGGGGACCGTTCGGTCCGGCGGTCCCACTCACTCGGGTCAACTCCACGTCGGACGACTTCTCGCCCAGCATCGTGCAGGGGAACGTTCTCTACTTCTGCAGCACTCGCGCGAGCGGCTCGTCGATCTACGTGAGCCGGCTCGTTGCGGCAACGTGGAGCACGCCGATCGCTGTCACGATCGACGGCATCACGACCGCGTGCGACCCCGATGTCTCCGCGGATGGCACCACGATGCGGTTCATCACCGTCGGACCGGGATTCGGCGTCGCGTACGAAGCAACGCGGGTCGGCACCGCGATCGATCACTTCACACCGCGCGACTCGGGTGCCTCGACGGGGTGCGTTCTCGGATCGTGCTTCGCGGACGCAGCAGAGGGACCGTCGCAATCGGCCGATGGCTTGCGGCTCTTCTACTCGGACACGTTCTCCTCGACGCTGCGCCTCGCGACGCGCGCCACCATGTCGGGCCACTTCAACGGTTCGGCGGTGGTCGACGTGATGAGCCCGACGATGACACTTCCCGGGCACCCGTCGATCGCGATGGACGATCTCTCGCTCTTCTTCGACACGGGCGACTTCTCGACGCGCGATCTCGCCTTCGTGACCCGCGCGACCCCGGCGGGGGCGTGGAGCGGGCGTACGGTTCTCACCGCGCTGAACACCACGTCGAGCGATCGGCAGCCGTCGATTTCCGGCGACGGAACGACGCTCGCGTTCGCTTCCAACCGTCCGGGAGGAACGGGCGGGTTCGACATCTATCTCGCGACGCGCACAAGGCGCTGACGGAACGCCACGCACGGATGCCGCGGCGGAGTGAGCGGGCCACATCGCGATCGCTGTCACGCGTAGCATCGAGATCGGAGCGACCATGGCCGTTCACTTGAATCACACGATCGTCCACGCGCGGAACGCCGACGATTCCGCACGTTTCCTCGCGGAGATCCTCGGTCTCGCGCCGCCGCGACGATTCGGTCCCTTTCTCGTCGTCGACACCGCGAACGGCGTGAGCCTCGACTTCCTCGGCACCGACGAACCGATGTCGATCGAGCACTACGCGTTCCTCGTGAGCGAGCAGGAGTTCGACGAGATCTTCGGTCGCATTCGCGCTCGCGGGCTCGATTACTGGGCCGATCCGGCCGGGCGGAACAAGGGCGCGATCAATCATCACGACGGCGGCCGCGGCGTGTACTTCCGGGATCCGTCAGGGCACTACCTGGAGGTCATCACGCGTCCGTACGGGTCGGGTGCCTGAACGATTCAGTGCGTCGCCGGCGCGGCGGAACTCGGCGGATCCGATGCGCGCGGCGGTGTCGGCTCGAAATGCGCTTCGTAGCTCGCGTCGCGCGTGACGGTGACGGTCGACGTGAGATCGACGGGACGCGGCGATCGCCAGCGAAGCGAGTACGTCGCGGATGGCAGTCGCAGCGGTCCTGCCGCGAATCCGCCTGACCAGCGCACCGCGAACGCACGCGTGTCGTAACCGTCGTCGCCGAGGACCAGTCCGCCCGCTGCAGCTCGGGTCGGTTCGCGACCCGGTGGCGGCGTGAGTCGCACGTCGAAGCGGACGGTCGATCGCGCGTCGATCACGCGAATCCGAACGCGGGCCGCCTCGAGCTGCGGCGCGCTCGGGCTCGTGACCAGCAGTTCGAAATCGCCGGCGCGCGGAAGCGTCACGACGACGTCGCGTTCGCCGAGAGAGCGCCACGGAAGAGAAATAGTGGACCCGGACGCGGTGACGATCTCGAACCGAAGGTCGTCGTGTCGAAACACCGGGATGGTGCGGCTCGTGGTGCAGTGAACGAACAAGCGAAGCACTGCCAGGGTGAACCGCGGGGACTCGAGCAATGTCGCGCGCGGATAGATGGCGATGTGCGGCCGAAAGCCGACGGGCACTGGTGGGCATTGCTGCGCACGCGCTTCGGTAGCCGCCGCGACCGCGGCGAGTAGCGTGAGCGCGGAGAGGCCCGCGCGAATTGCCGAGAAGCGGCGGTGCGCGATCGGGCGCATCAGTCGGCGGGTCGCCATGCGAGGCCCACGACGATCGCAACGAGCGCGAGTGTTGCCACCCACCATGCAACGCTTCCCCACGAAGCGCTTGCGAGCCATGTCGCCGAGCGCGCGGTGTCGCCGATGCGTGCGGTGTGATCTGCGCGCGTGAATCGCGCGAGGCTGAGCGCGCCGGAAACGATGAACGCGCCGGTGAACGGAACGAGCACGTACAGCAGGATGGCACCGGACCATGAGGCGCGACCGTCACCACCAGCGAGCGGCAGCTGCCATCCGAAGCGAGACGCGAGTGCGCGAAACACGCTCGCGCACACGAACAGTGCGACGACTGCAGACCAGAAGATGATTCGTTCGCGCCGCCACAATGCGTCGATCCACGCGCCATTGCTGCGACCGAAGGTGACGTGCCAGTGGCCCGCGAGTTCGCGCTCGAGTCGAAGCTGACGTCCGTGCGTCTTGGCCGCGATGAGGAACGCGATCGCTCCGAGCGCGAGGACGAGCCAGCGTGGCGTGTGCGTCATGAGCCGGTCGCGATGATCGCATCGATTCGTGCGCGCCGCGCTCCGTGCGGACGGTCCACGAATGATCGCCGGCCCGAACGCCGCACACGCTCGCATTCGTGACTCGCCGCTCTGCTAGTCTCCGAAACATGGGTTCGACCGCACGCCCTCTCCGCAGTCCCGATCCGTCGGCAACGATCGATCAACGCGTCTTTCTGCATGGCGTTTCGTGGGCACAGTACGAGTCGATCCTCGCGACCCGCGGAGACGACGCGGGTCCGCGCATCACCTACCTCGAAGGAGAACTCGAGCTGATGAGCCCGTCGCGCAGCCATGAGTCCATCAAGACGCTCTTCGCGCGCCTGCTCGAGGACTGGGCGCTCGCCACGGGCGAAGTCCTCGATGGCTACGGATCGATGACGCTGAAGAGCCGCCCCAAGTCGCACGGCGCGGAGCCGGACGAGTGCTATGCGGTGGGCGAACCGAAAGACCATCCGGATCTCGCGATCGAGGTCGTGTGGACGCACGGGGGGATCGACAAGCTGGAGGTGTACCGCGGCCTCGGTGTGCGCGAGGTCTGGATCCATCGGAACGGTGCAGTCGAACTCTACGCGTTGCGACGCGGTACGTACGTTCGGATCACGACGAGCGAGGTGCTGCCGTCGCTCGATCTCGACGAGTTGGCGTCGTACCTCGACACGTCGGATCAGAGCGCCGCGGTGCAGAAGTACTATCGCGCGGTGGTGAAGCGCATCACCGCGAAGCGTTCACGCCGCACCCGTTGAATCGGCAAGGCCGCCCGCCTCGGCGTCACCGTTTGTTCAAGCGCGCTGCGATCTCGAACACGTACGGATCGTCGATCTCCCACGCACGCAACGTCTCGGCGAGTCGCAGCACGTACTCCACGTTGGCGCCGCTCGGGCCGATGGCCGACTCGATCTGCGCGATCATCGCGTCGAGTTCGCTCGGCCCGAGGTAGTACGGGTTCCCCACGTTCGCGACCCACGTGATGGCGCGAATGACCTCGCCGCTCTCGCGCAACACAGCATCGACCTCGTGGCGCACGTAGCCACCGCGCTCGCGATGATCGAGCGCCGCGA
>CBIHQZ010000649.1:0-4709 GCA_966212315.1 uncultured Myxococcales bacterium | reverse complement strand
GGTGATCTCGCCGAAGCTCGCACGCTGCTCGAACGCGCACTGGCCGTCGCGAGCGAGAGTCCCGAGGCATGGCTCGCATACGGCGTCGTACTGGGCGACATGCACGCGGACACCGCGCGTCATGCCCTCGTGCGCGCCGGCGAACTCGCCCCCGACGATCCGGCACCGTGGGTTGCGCAGGGTGACCTCGATCTCGCGAGCGGCAACGTCGACGGCGCCGTCGAGAGCTTCCGACAGGCCCTGGCCCGCGACGAGAATCACGCCAGCGCGCGCACGAATCTCGGCATCGCGCTGGCGCGTCTCGGCCGCCGCGACGAAGCGCGACGAACGTTCGAAGAAGCGACCCGTCGCGCACCGCATCAGGGCGAAGCGTGGAACGGCCTCGGCGCGATGCGACTGCAGGCGGGCGATGCCGACGCGGCGATCGGGCCGTTGCAGCAGGCCGCCGCGCTTCTGCCCGACGATCCGAATCCTTCGCTCAATCTCGGTCGTGCGTACGAGAACCTCGAACGTTTCGACGAAGCGGCCCGTGCCTTCCGCGAAGCATTGCGACGCGCGCCAGGCAATCACGTGGCGATGGAACACCTGATGCGATTGGTTCCGGCCGCGCAGCGCGAACGCGTGATGCGACGGTACGGAACCACCGAGAGTTCACACACGCGCGGTTGAACCGAGTTCACCCCCAGCGACGCGCGCGATGGGTCGACACCCACGGTGACAACCCGCGCGCATCCGAACCGCTCTCGCCCTCGTCGCCGACACCGTGTCGTCCACCTTCGAGACGCGACGCCGCCACCGCCACGGCCACGGCCCACGCTTCCGCATCGTCGGCCGGAACGTTCGGCCAGCCGAGCAGCGCTTCCTTGTTTCGATCGATGAAGCCGGTGTCGTACTCGCCGCGCACGAAGTCCGGATGCGCGAACAGTTGCTGATGGAACGCGAGGTTCGTGCGAATCCCCGTCACCACGTACTCGCCGAGCGCGCGCTGCATCTTCGCGATGGCACGCGCGCGATCGGGCGCCCACACCGACAACTTCGACACGAGCGGATCGTAGAAGCTCGAGATCTCCGCGCCCGGGTAGGCCCCCGAGTCGTCGCGAACGCCCGGGCCGCCCGGGACCTTGAGCGACTCGATGAGACCCGGCGACGGGAGGAAGCCGCTCGAGGGATCCTCGGCATACACACGACACTCGATCGAAGCGCCGCTGCGCTTCACTTCGTCCTGCGTGAACGCGAGCTTGTCGCCCTTCGCGACCAACACCATCTCGCGCACCAGATCGAGTCCGGTGATCCACTCGGTCACCGGGTGCTCGACCTGCAATCGCGTGTTCATCTCGAGGAAGTAGAAATTGCCGTCTTGCCCGAGGAGGAATTCGAATGTCCCCGCGCTGAAGTACCCGACGGCCTTCGCGCCGCGCACCGCGACTTCGCCCATGCGACGAATGAGTTCCGGCGTCGCCACCGGGCTCGGAGTTTCCTCGACGACCTTCTGGTGTCGTCGCTGGATCGAACAATCGCGCTCGAACAGATGCACGACATTGCCGTCGCGATCGCCGAGCACTTGGATCTCGACGTGACGCGGTCGGATGATCGCCTTCTCGAGATACACCGTCGCATCGCCGAAGGCCTTGAGCGCTTCGCTCTGCGCGCGTTCGAACGCGCCGGCGAGATCTTCCGCCCGCTCGACGAGCCGCATTCCCTTGCCGCCGCCGCCCGAGGCAGCTTTCAGCATCACCGGGTAGCCGACCTTCTCGGCCGCCGCGAGCAACTCCGTCACGTTGCCCGACTGCGCGCCCGGCACGATCGGGACACCCGCCGCCTGCATCTTCTCGCGCGCCGCGGTCTTCGATCCCATCGCGCGCATCGCACTCGCAGGCGGACCGATGAACGTGATCCCCGCGCGATCGCACGCTTCGACGAACGCGGCATTCTCCGAGAGAAAACCGTAACCGGGATGAATCGCATCGACGCCGGCCTTCTTCGCCGTCTCGATCACGCGCTCGATGTTCAGATAGCTCTCGCGCGGCGCGGCCGGACCGACGTGATACGCCTCGTCGGCCATGCGCACATGCAGCGCGGCCTTGTCTGCGTCCGAGTAGATCGCGACGGCGCGGATCCCCATCTCGTGGAGGGTTCGAATGATCCGCACGGCGATTTCGCCGCGGTTCGCGATGAGCACCTTCTTGAACATGGTGCGCGAAGGCGTATCGCGCCGGGACGGGCACACGCAACGGTGTGTGCGGTCTGACTGACTTCGACGCGGTTTTCGCCGTATGCGAATCCGAACCGCGCTTCGTTCAGCGCTTGCGTCCGGTCAGTGCATCGAGCCGCGACTGCACCGATGAAGCGAGGCTCGAATTGCTCGCCATCGCAAACGTCACGTTCACCGCATCGCCTTCGCGGGCGTCGGCACCCAGCCATTCGCGACGCACTTTGATCGCGTGTCCGTCCGCATCGAGCGTCGCCGACTCGCCTTCGATCCGGTCGATGGTCGCACTCACCGTGCGCACGTGCGGATCCTTGGTATCCGTCATCTCTCCGCCTCTCACGCTACTGATTGCCGCAAGCGCCGCTCTCGCAGTGGAAAGTCCCGGTGCAACGGTGACCACAGGTGCCGCAGTTACTGGGACTTACCTCCAGATTGACGCACCGCGGGCCCTGGCCGGACGCGCATTCGTTGTACCCGTCCGGACACACGCAAACGCCCGCGCTGCAGGTCTGATCGAAGCGACACGCGATGCCGCAACTCCCGCAGTTGAGCGGGTCGCTCTGGAAGCTGCGACATGTTCCGCCACAGAGCGACATCCCCGCCGGACAACCGCATCGGCCGTTCGCGCATGGCTCACCGGGCTGACAAGCGACGCTGCAAGCACCGCAGTTTGCCGGGTTGCTCGAGGTGTCGACGCAACTCGAACTGCAGGCCTCGGCGGGCGGCACGCAGTTCATCGCGCACACACCGTTGCTGCAGAAACTGCCCGCCGCGCACGTGTTCCCGCACGCGCCGCAACTCGAGGGATCGGTCTGCGTGTTCACGCAGGTCCCGCCGCAGGGCGTCGATCCGAGCGGGCAGACGCACGAGCCGTCGACACAGGTGCGTCCGCCCGAGCACAAGTTCCCACACGCGCCGCAGTTCGCGTTCGACGACATCAGCGAGGTTCCGCACATGCCGTCCGTGCCGCACGTACCGAAACCGGGGAGACACTGCGCCGAGCACGATCCGTTCGAACACACCGGCGTCGAGTTCGTGACCGACGGGCAGCTGACGTGGCATGCGCCGCAGTTGCTGGTATCGAAAGCAGTCGCCACTTCGCAGCCGTTCACGGGGTTGCCGTCGCAGTCGGCGGTCCCCGGTGCGCAATCGATTCCGCAGTTGCCTCCCGTGCACGTCGCGGTCGAATCAGGTCCGAACGGGCACACTCGCCCCGGACAACTGCCGCAGTGGAGCGGATCCGTGTCGGTGTTCGTACACGAACCGATGCAGAGCGTTTCGGTCCCCGGGCAAGCGGCAGCACACGAGTTCTGCGAGCACACCGGGGTCGCTGTCAGGCACCGCGCGCCGCACGCACCGCAATTCAACGGATCCGACACCGTCCGTGTCTCGCAACCGACCGTCGCCGCGCCGTCGCAATCGGCGTAGCCGGAGTCGCACGCCAGCGTGCAAATGCCCGCGGTGCACACGCCGGTCGCGTGGGCTCCGCCGCACATGCGGCCGCACGCGCCGCAGTTCGCTGCGCTCTGCTGCAGGTTCGTCTCGCAGCCGTTCGCCGAACTACCGTCGCAGTCACCGAAGCCCTGGGGACACGCGGGGACGCAGGTTCCGCGCGAGCACATCTCGTTGATGCCGCATGCGCGATTGCACGCGCCGCAGTTGCGCGCGTCCGTGCGCGGGTCGACCTCGCATCCGGTCAGCGGATCGCGATCGCAGTCGAGATGGTCGGCGTCGCACATCACGTTGCAGCGACCGGCGGTGCAGTACCCCGAGCCGCCGGCGTTGCTGCACACGACGCCACATCGTCCGCAATTGGCGGGGTCGAAATCGAGCGGCGCGCACACACCGCGGCAAGCGGATTGCCCCTGCGGACACACCACGTCGAAGTTATTCACGGTCGCATCGCCGTCGCGCGCGCCGTCACCGACCACGATCGTTCGATAGAACCCGCATCCGCTCAGCGTCGCGAGCGCCGCGAGGAGGATCGCGAACGCCCGAATCACAACGACCCCGCGATGCGAATCCCCGCACTCGTCGGAGTCGCATCGATCGCGACGTTCACACGCTCGGTGCGCGCGCCGAGCACGTACCAGAGAACGCCGCCGGTCAGCGCCGCGAGCCCGATGCCGAACGTGACGTCCGCGCCGATCGAGAGCCCGACGTGCGACTGTGCACGCATCGCATCCGCGGCAGTCGGGCAGTACAGGGTGTCCCCCGATGCAGCGCAATTTCCGATCGCAGCGTTGCGCAACAATGCGAGCGCGAGTGATGTCCCGAGCGATGCGACGCCCACGCCGGCCACCACCAGCGCTGCGGTGGGCCGCACGGTTCGCGTGGTGACCGCCGCGGCGGGAGGACCCGACGATGCACCGGCATTCGCGCGCAAACGGGCCTGTTCCGCTTCGGCCCGCTGCTGTTCGGCGACTTCGGCATCGAGGGTCGCGATCCTACGTTCGACGTCGGCGCGATTGTTCGCGGCCGGAACCCGGGTCAGATACTG
>CBIHQZ010000648.1:0-4710 GCA_966212315.1 uncultured Myxococcales bacterium | reverse complement strand
GTGCCGTTCGACGCGCCGCGTGCGACCGCGCGGAGCAACGGCCCGAGACGGGTCATCGCGTCGCCGTCGTCGGCGCGGAACACTGCGGTGACGAGCACTGCGCCGTCGGTGGTGCCGACGCAGTAGACCTCGCGCAGATGGTCGTCGACGACGATGCGGCGAATGCGCGGGCCGAACGCATCGGGCACGTACGCGGGTCGATCGACGAGCGTCCCTTCTGCGCGCAATCCGGGGCGGATCGCGTTCCACGCAGCAGGGCACGTTCCGACGCGACGCCCGACCGTCACCGACACGCCGCCCGCATCGCCCGCGTGGCTCGAGAGCGCATCGCTCGCGACCAGAAGTTCGGGCGCGCGACCGAGAAACAGCCACGAGGCATCGTCGCCAGGGTCGTCGAGTTCGAGCTGCGCCGCGTCGAGCATGACGGGGTAGCCGCGGCGCGAGGTGCCGTTCAGCCCCCGTGCGACGCGTGCCGCGATCGAGGCCACGTCCGAGAGGGTGACCGCTGCGCGCGGTTGCGCGATCGCGCTCGCGAACCACACGTCGTCACCGATGCGGATGCATCCGAACTCGGCGTCGTGTGTCTCGGTGCGCTGACTGAATGCCTGCGGTTCCCACGGGGATCCACGGAACACGAACGGCTGCATCGTGCGAAGGCTGTCGATCGCCTGCGTGCGGAACAACGCGCGGGCGTACTCCGCGCAACTCGGGTGCGTGCGCCGCGCGCGACGGAACACGACGGCGAGCACGCCGCCCGGCGCCGTCGCTGCAACCGTCACCGTCTGCGGATCGATGCTCGTCGTGATGCGCCAGTCGCGATCGTCACCAGGGTCGTCGAGATCGGCGGCGAGTCCGGGGAGACGCAGCGATGCATTCGGTCGTCGCGTCTGTGCGCTCGCGACGCGCGGGCCGACACACCACAACGAGAGTGCGAGCGAAGCGATCGACGTGAAACGCGCGAACAACGACGACGAAGCGACGGATCCCCGCCGACTACTCTTGCGCGACTGCATCCCGCTCCACGGTGACGCCGAGTTTCTGGAGTCGCGCGGTCAGCCAGGTCGCGATGCCGGTGACGTCGTGCGCGGGCTCGAGGCGCGCCATCCAGCGAGTCGAACCGAGATCGACGTAGAGCCACGAGCGCCCGTCGACGTTCGCGACCGCGAGGTGCGCGATGGTGCCGGTGAAGTCGGGCGGCGCGGGGCTGGCCAGCTCGCCGTTCGCGAGCACGCCGCAGAGCGACAGGACATCGCCCGTGTCGTTCAACACGCCCGCGCGCGCGATCCAGCCACGCCGCCGCATCTCGGTGGCGAGGGCTTCCAACTCGGCGACGATCGGCGCGGCCATCGACAGGGAGCGTAGCGAATCACGGCGCGCGACGCATCCGCTCACCGTCGAACGGTCACGGTCACTTCAACCGCTGTGCACCCTTGCTCAATTCGCGCACGGCTTCGGAGAGGCCATCCAACGTAAGCGCGAACATCGGGAAGACGTTGGCGATGACTTCGCAGGTGTTGCCCCGCCAATCGCGCGGATTTTCCGGGTTCAGCCACACCGATCGCGGGAAGTGATCGCGCAGGATGTTGAGCCACGAGACCCCGGCGACCTGTGCGTCCTCGCCGCCGTACGAACTCGTGCCGAGCAACTCGTACGGCGCCATCAGTGCGTCGCCGAGCATCACGAGTTTGTAGTGCGGTCCGCAGTCCGCGATGATGTCGCGGATCTGCACCGGGTCCTGGAAGCCCTCGGTCTTGTAGACCCGCCCGTACACGCAGTTGTGGAAGTAGTACGTGCGCAGCTCTTTCCAGTGCGTCGCGCGCTTCGCCGCGCTGAACACCTGCGACACGAGTTGCGTGTACGGATCCATCGACCCTCCCACGTCCATCATCAGGATCACGCGGATGTTCGGCCGCCGCGGCGGGCGCGTGATCACTTCGAGTTCGCCCGCGTTCTTGGCCGTCGCGTCGATGGTCTCTTCGATGTCGAGTTCGACCTCGGTCCCTTCGCGCTGAAAGCCACGCAGCTTGCGGAGCGCGACTTCGATCTGCCGCACATCGAGCACCACGTCGCTGCGATACGGCTTGTAGCGCCGTGCATCGGCACTCTGCATCGACGACTTGCCACCGGACGAACCGCCCACGTTGATGCCCGCCGGGTTCACGCCGCCGCGTCCGAAGGGCGACGTGCCGCCGGTGCCGATGAAGCGATTGCCGCCGTCGTGGCGTTCCTTCTGTTCGCGCAGGCGCTCCTCGAAGAGCTTCTTCAGTTCCTCGAGATCGAGTGCCTCGAGCATCGCGCGTTCCTCTGCCGACAACTCGCGCATCGGCTTCGGATCTTTCAACCACTCGAGCAGTTCGTCGGTGATCTGCTTCGCGTCTGCGTACACGCCCTTGAAGTGCTCGGCGAACGCGACGTCGAAGTCGTCGAGATGCGCTTCGTTGTGAATGCAGAGCGCGCGGGCGACCTGGTAGAAACCGTCGAGCGAGCTGTCGTGCAGACCGAGACTCAACGCGCGCGCGAGGTTCACGGCTTCCTGCGCGCCGACCGGGATCTTGCGTTTGCGTAGCGCGTAGATGAAGTCGACGAACATGTGACCTCCGCTCAGCTGCGGAACTTGCGGCCGCCCGAGAGCTGATCGGCGAATGCGACCATGTCCTGCTCTTTCTTGAGCAGCGCACCGAGGAACGGCAGCTCGCGTTCGAGCTTCACCGACGACACGCCCGCTTTCTTCAACACCGCGATCCAGTCGATGAGTTCACTCGTCGAGGGGCGCTTGCGAAGACGCGTCATGTTGCGGATCTCGAAGAACACCGAGAGCGACTGATCGACGAGCGCGCGATCGAGTCCCGGATGGTGCACGTCGACGATTCGCTTCATCAGCTCGGCGTCGGGGAAGTCGATGAAGTGGAACACGCAGCGTCGCAGGAACGCGTCGGGGAGTTCCTTCTCGTTGTTGCTGGTGATGATCACCATCGGGCGTTCTTTCGCGGCCACTTCGTCACCCGTCTCGTTCACGCGGAAGCGCATGCGATCGAGTTCGTGCAGCAAGTCGTTCGGGAACTCGATGTCGGCCTTGTCGACCTCGTCGATGAGCAGCACCACGCGCTTCTCCGCGGCGAACGCACGGCCGAGCGGACCGAGCTTGATGTAGCGGCGGATGTCCTTCACGTCGCCGTCGCCGAAGCGCGAGTCGTAGAGACGCTGAACGGTGTCGTAGACGTACAGTCCGTCCTGCGCGCGCGTGGTCGACTTCACGTGCCAGCTGATCAGTTCGGCGCCCAGCCCGTCGCGAATCGCTTCGGCGAGCTGCGTCTTGCCGGTGCCCGGCTCGCCCTTCACGAGGAGCGGTCGCTCGAGCGCGAGCGCGCAGTTCACGGCGGATTCGAGACTGTCATTGGTGAGGTAGCGGTCGGTTCCGCGGAAGCGGCGAAAATCGGTCATGGCGCGGGAGCCTAGATCACCGTTCGGCTCGATGCCGTCGGGAAATCGCGGGCTCATCCGTGGCGAACGCGCAGCTTCGCCGTTGCACACGGACGAGACGCGCCGCGCAAGGATGTGTCGGTGCAGTGCAGCTCGGCCGCGGGCCTCGCGGTGGCGTCCCCGGCGCGGCAATTCAGTGATTTCGCCGACGCGCTGCGCAGGTGGGCGTGCGCTGGATCGCCACCGCTGTTCACAGCCGCGCGTTGGTACGCCTGTCGCAACCATCCCCGACAAGTTCGGACCTCATCCCCGCGAAAAACTGGAGGACATCATGTCGTTTCTGCTCTTCATCCTGTTCGGTCTCGTGATCGGTGTTATCGCCAAGCTCCTCATGCCGGGGCGTGATCCGGGTGGCTTCATCGTCACCGCGCTCATCGGTATGGTCGGCTCGCTCCTCGGTGGCCTCCTCGGCCGCGCGCTGGGCTTCTACGGCGAAGGCACGCGCACCGCCGGCTGGATCATGTCGATCATCGGCGCAGTGGCCCTCCTCGGCATCTACCGCCTCGTGATCGGCCGCCGCACTGTCGCGACGCTGTAGTCGAAGCGACCCTCGGCAAAATCAATGATGGGCAAGAGGCCCGCGTCGCTCAGTCCGGCGCGGGCTTTCTGCGTTTCTCCCGGCCCGCCCGGGGCCTTGATTCGTGGATCGAGTCGCGTCGTATCGGGGGCCGTTTCGCAACCTCTTGCTTCCGCGACGCCGTCCGGCGCAAACCCGCCCTAGCCGCCGAGATGCCCGGTGAGCGTGATCTCTTCGCGGTCGTGATAGAGCTGCCGCATCCGCACCCCCTGCCAGCCGCCTTCTTCGAGCAGTGCGCGAATGCGAACGAGGAAGTCGGCCTTGCCGCGCATCGGCAGCTTGATGTTCGAGACCATCAGCCGCGCCCACCCGCGACGCCCCCACTTCGCGAGCAGCGATGCCACTTCGAGCGGCCGCCACACCATGTCGCAAAGGAGCCAGTCGACCGGCTCGTCGGGTTCGAAGTCGAACGCGCTGCCGCGGATGTGCTGCAGACCGCGTCGCGTCATGAGGTCGGGTGACATCGAACCGGGATCGATGGCGATGACGCGCGCGCCGCGTTCCATCACGACGTAGGTCCATCCGCCGGGCGCCGCGCCGAGGTCGACGCAGACATCACCCTTGCCGGGTCCGACGCCGAGCCAGTCGATGGCTTCTTCGATCTTCATCGCCGCACGTGACGGTGCCGCATCGTTCACGCGCATGCGCGAACG
>CBIHQZ010000647.1:0-4722 GCA_966212315.1 uncultured Myxococcales bacterium | reverse complement strand
GGATCGTTTGGATCGGTTGCTTCGGCGAGCCTCGGTCGCGCGACGATTTCCAGGCGTCCGCGATCTCGGGCACTCTCCGGCCGATGAACACGACCCCCTCCGCAGAGCCCGACGGACGCACTGCCCGTTCGCTCCCGATCGCAGCCGGCCTCCTCGCGTTGGGACTGATCGCTTCGAGTGCCATCGTCGCGCGTGCGGGGCTTCGTGCAATGCGCGTGAAGACCGCCGACCAGACCATCGCGGTCACTGGTTCGTCGCGCGTGCGCATCCGTTCGGACCTCGCCGTATGGGGCTGCTCGGTGTCGGTGCGGGCGACCGAGATGACCTCCGCGAACTCGACCCTCGGCACGCAGGTTTCGCGCGTGCGCGCATGGCTCGAATCGCAAGGAACGCCCGCGGGCGAGATCTCGCTCGATCCGGTGACGGTATCCGAGTCGCATCCGCACACCCCCGAGGGTGCCGAGCTCGAAGATCAGGTGAACGGGTACCGACTCGTGCAGCACATCGTCGTCACGAGCCACGACGTCGATCGCGTCGGCCGGCTCGCCTCCGACGTCACCACGCTTCTCGCGCAGAACATCCAGGTCGCGTCGGACGCGCCGGAGTACCTGTACACGCAGCTCGCGCAGCTGAAGCTCCGACTGCTCTCGGAAGCATCACGCGATGCGCGCGATCGAGCCGAGCGCATCGCGCCACACACGCACGCACAGCTCGGGATTCTCTCGAACGCGCGCATGGGCGTGATCCAGGTGAATGCCGCGAACGAAACCGAAACCTCGTCCGAAGGCGTGAACGACACCAGCTCGATCGAGAAGGACGCGCTCGGCGTCGTGCACGCGGTGTTCTACACGGAGTAACCGCGGCGCTTCGTTCTCGACGCACCGTCACGCGTCGCTCATCTTCCGCGCCATGTCGCTGCGCCCGGGAAGCATTCGTGGGATCTCGTTCGACTACGGCCACGTGCTCGGCGGAATCGATCTCGACGAACTCGCTGCGCGCCTCGTGACCATCGCGCGCGACCTCGGGCGCGATGCGCCGCGCGTGAACCGGCCCGCGCTCGATGCGGCGATGCCGCCGGCCTATGCCGCGCACGACGATGCCATTGCGCGCGGTCTCCATCACGAAGGCGGGTGGCGCGCACTGGTCGGTACCCTCGTCGCCGCCGCGCTCGAATCACGCGACGCCGTCGATTCGCCGGCGCTGTCGCCATTCGTCGACGCGCTCTGGGCCGCGCAGCCCACCCGCAACCTGTGGCGCCACGTTCCCGCCGAAGCGCGCGCGATGCTGGCGGCCTTGCGCGCAGAGGGAGTTCCGATGGTCGTCACGAGCAACAGCGAGGGACGCGTTGCCGAACTACTTATCGAAGTGGGTATTCGCGATTGCTTCACGCACGTGTTCGACAGCGGGCTGCTCGGCTACGGAAAACCCGATCGGCGCATCTTCGATGACGCCGTGCGCGCGCTCGGCGTGTCGCGCGAATCGGTGGTGCACATCGGCGATTCGGAAGCCGCCGACGTGATCGGAGCGCTCGACGCCGGATTGTGCGCGGTCCGTTACGACGGCTTCGTTCCCACCGCGGCAGGCCGTCCGACCGCGGGTGCCGCGGCGTTTCGCACGCATCGCGAACTCACCGAAGCGCTGCTCGTCGCAATCAGAAGTTCGTAAGCGTCACGGTCACGCCCGTCGATCCAGCCGGACCTGCGGGGACGAGCGACCACTGCGGCCGATGCGTTCGCGCGGCGTAGGGGTCGTCGACGAGCACGGTGCGCGTCGTGAGAAATGCCGCCGCCATCATTGCGAGTCCGGCGCCTTGCAACAGACCGTCGATCACCAACAGCGCGCGCGACTCCGTGGTTTGCGCGAAGCCGAGCGCGACGAAGGGACCGGCCGCGGGGACGAGCATCCATCCCATGCCTTGCGTGCACGACGTCGTGACGAGCCCGCTGCATGCGGCGACGGTGAGCGTGCTCGCGAGATACGACACGCCGAACACGATCGCGCCGCCGACAACGAACCCGTGAAGTCGCCGCGTCTCGAGATGCATGCCCATCGGAATCGGCCCGCCGCGATAGGCCGTCACGCGCTGCGGACCGCGCCGGCGAACGAGTGTCGGCTCGCTCCATTCCGACGCCTGTGGATAGATCGGGGGATGGGCCGGCCCGATCCATGGCGACTGCGCAGGCGTCTGCGCGGGCGCGGTCGGCGTTGCGCTCGGTTGCGTATCCGCAGTGGCGGCCGGCGCGATCGTTTGCGCGTGCGCGATCGAGGGCGCGAGGACGAGTAAGAGTAACGAAGCGCCGATGGTTTTCATCGAAAGAGCCCCGTCGCGAACGACGCGCGACGCGGCGATGACGATGCGAGTTAGCAAGGACCGGGCGAGGGGCGCGAACTTTCGACGAGTCGACGAAAAGCCGCGCCCCCGCAGGCGAACGCGGGCTGTGGCCAACTGTGGAACGCCTGTGGAAAACCGGGGTGCGGGGAGGGTCGGGAAACGTCGCGAGGCGGGCGATCAGAAGTGCGTGACGTTGAGCGTGAGGCCCACGTTCGCGCCGGCGGCCGACGGAACGATGCTCCACTGCGCGCGACGACGACGCGCTTCGGCTTCGCGATCGTGCTGTTCGTTCTGCGCGTACATCACGAGTTCCTGATTGGTCACTGCGACGCCGATGACGAACATCGTGATGCCGCCTGCCTGGAGCAGCGCGTCGATGACGCCGAACGAGAGCGCGAGGCCGTTGGTCTGAACGCCCGTGATGATCGGTCCCACGACCGGAACCAGGAGCCAGCCGGCCGGCAGACAGCCGTAACGCGAGTCGAGGCATGCCGCGCCGATGGCCGCGCTGATGAGATACGGCACGCCGAACATCACGGCGCCGCCGATGGCGAGACCGGTGCGACGATGCGTGCGGAGCGTGGCGCCCGGCGGAATCGGTCCCCCGTTGTACGGCACGACGCGCATGTGGCGCTGCGGCGGGTAGTACGCCGGCTGCTGGTAGACCGGCTGTCCGTACACCGGCTGCTGCACGTACACCGGCTGCTGCGGCTGCTGTTGCTGCACGTACACGGGCTGCGCGACGGGCTGTTGCGGGGGCGGGGGCGGCGCGGCCGTCCCGACTTGAACAGAGCCCTGGACCTGAACTTCCTGCGCATGTGCGGCTGCAGGGATCGACAATGCGAGGGCCAGGGCAGGAAGAACAAAACGCTTCATGAAACCTCCAGTGAACGACGCATTCTCGACGGAGTGCGCGGTCGGGGGCAACTGTCTGTCAACGATCCGAAGGCGCGGATCGATGTGCCCCTGTCTACGTCGAAGCCGATGGTAGGCTTCCCGCGTGATCGTCGTCGATCGCGTGAACAAGGCATTTTCCGCGCCGGTACTGCGTTCCGTGAGCCTTTCGGTACCCGACGGATGCCTGTACGGGCTCATCGGGCCGGGCGCGAGCGGCAAGAGCGTCTTGCTCAAACTCATCGTCGGATTGATTCGGACCGACGCGGGGCGGGTGGTGGTCGACGACGAAGATCTCACCGCGCTCGACGAGATCGGGATGCAACGCGCGCGCGGACGATTCGGCTTCCTGTTCCAGAACTACGCGCTCTTCGACTACCTCGATGTGGGCGAGAACATCGCGTTCCCGTTGCGACGTCTCGGCGGCGCGAGCGAGGAAGAGATCCAGACGCGGGTGCGCGAACGACTCGCGGCAGTGTCACTCGCGGGATTCGAACGACGCGCGGTCTCGGGTCTCTCGGGCGGTCAGAAGAAACGCGTCGGCGTCGCGCGGGCGACGATCACGCGCGCACCGTATCTGCTCTACGACGAACCCGCGGCGGGGCTCGATCCGGTCACGTCGCAGAAGATCTTCGAGCTGCTCGCGCGCGAGCAACGCGAGGCGAAGTCCACGGTGATCATGGTCTCCAGTGACATCGACCGATTGCTCACGGTGACCGACCGCGTCGGGATGATGTACCGCGGTGAACTCATCTTCGACGGCACCACGGACGAGGCGAAATCCAGCACTCATCCGGTGGTGAAGCAGTTCGTCCATGGCGAGGTCGAGGGACCGCTGTAGCCGAGCCGGCATTGATGGCCCGTGGTGTGCGAGGTCATCCGAAGCCAACGATGGGCGAGCCGCGCATCGAAGCCCAGAACACGCACGGAGAAGAGAGCATGCAGACCGGCGAACGGATCATGATCGTGGGGATGGGTGAGATCGGACGTCGATTCGCGACGGCCGCGGCGTCACTCGGGATGGCGGTCGCGAAGGTGTCGCGCACCGAGCCAGGCGCGCGGATTCCGAGCGAACCGGGCGTACCGATGATCTTGAGCGTGCGGGAAAATGACCTCCCGGGCGTACTGGCCGAGATCCCGCGCGATCGCGGGCGCGACGTGGTGATCGTGCAGAACGGCTTCATCGACGAAGCGGTCGCGCCCTACGAGGGACATACCCGCGCGGTCATCTGGTTCACCGCGAAGGGGAACTTCTTCGCCAACCTCCTGCAGAGTCCCGTGCACGGTCCGCGTGCCGAAATCGTGCGCGATCTGATCAATGCGTGCGCAGCCAGCGCCGAGGCGATTGCCGACGAGGCGGTGTTCCGGCGGTACGCGCTCGAGAAGGCCGTGTGGTCGTGCGTGGTCGGCGCGCCGCTCACGGTCTGGGGCTGCGAGCTCGCGACGGCGCGGCAACGCACCTCATCTCGGGCCTCAAGGACCTCACGGTCTTGAAG
>CBIHQZ010000646.1:0-4724 GCA_966212315.1 uncultured Myxococcales bacterium | reverse complement strand
AGAGCGGGTGCGTCGCGAAGCCGCCGCGGAAGTCGACCGACTGTCCCGCCGCGATCGTGATGCAGCGAGGCGAGTACGAGAACACGTCGGATCCGTTCGTTCCGCCGAAACTCACGGTGCGCTCCGCGCTCGCTTCGCTTCGATCGACGAACGATTCGGCACGGCATCCGTTGAACGTGGGAATGGTTTCCGCGTCGTTGTCGCCGTCGACGCTCGATGCCGCATCGTCCTCGACGCGCCCGTCGAACGCCGCCGGGATCTCGGGATAGAGGCAACTCGACGCGACGCTCGTAGCGATGAAGAGCGCGACGATTCGCATGGCTGTATTCGCGATGTGCATGGCTAGAACGTCGCCACCGCGCCGATGTGAAAGCCCGCCGCCATCGGCGGTTCGTTTCGCACGCCCCAGAAGTAGTAGTGCTCGACCGAGGCCTTGATGCGGTAGCCGCGGTACACGATGAAGTTCGCGCCGAGCGTCCAGCGCGAGATGCCCGCGTCGAAGTCGAGCGGCGAGCCGGGAGCGACGTTGCCCAGGCGACGCAGGCCATCCCATCGCAGCACCACGTCGACGGCGCGATTGAGTGGCTGCTCGAGTTCCACGTACCAGCCGTCGCGCGTGTTCGGGATCGACGGAACGAACGCTCCGTCCATCGTGCGCGGCACGACGCCCTCGAAGCGTTCCTGCTCGCCGGCGGCCATCTCGGTTCGCCGCACGAGGTACTCCGCGCGAAGGGAGGTACGCCCGATGCGGAGATACGCATCCGCGCCGAGGATGAGATAGCTGAAACGCGCGGAGGGGTCGTAGGCGCCGTACGTCCCCGATGCGCCGAGCGTGAGGTCGACGCGATCGCCGAGACGGATCGTCGCGCCGAGTCGTCCTCCACCCGACGGCGAGAGATTGTTGTCGATGTAGTAAGGCGCCGGCTGCCGCGAGGCGGAGAAGTCGATGTCGTAGGGCGTGTCGGAGTTGTTGCGCAGACCCGTGACGACGTGCGCGGCGTAGTCGATCTGCACGCGGTTGCCGAAGAAGTGTGTGCCCGAGATCTCGACGCCGTTCTCGACGTACGGCTGCGGCAGGACCGAACGATTGAAGTCGAACAGCCGGATCATTCGCCCCATGTCGTAGGGAAGCGGCGCATCGGCGGTGCGGTGATTGCCGACGTCGGCCCGCAGGAAATAGGCGCCGAACGTAGGCGTGAATCGGCCTGCGCGGATGTTGAACTCGTCGGCCACGCGGTAGTCCGCGAACGCCATCGGGAGTTCGAACCCGTGGCAGCCCACGCAGGCTTTCACGTTGATCGAGATGTGCGCGTTGAGGTCGGCGGCGACTTTGAGCGACAGCTCGTTCGTGAAACCGAAGAGCCCGCTGGTCGTCGGTCGCGGATCGGCACTGTTCGTGAGCGCGAGGAAGTAATCGAGCTGTTCGGAACCGGAGAACGTGAGATCGATCGCGCGCGCGGGGCCGGGCGACACGACGAGCGACACGAATGCCACGACCACGAGCAGTGTCACGAACGCAAACGGCGAGCGCCGTCGCATCGACTGCTTCATGGCCGTGCCTCCGGCGATCGCATCGAGTCGCGGTGATCGTTGAAGTAGGCGAGGAAATCGAGGATGTGAACGGTGTCGTCGAGCGAGATCCCGGATCCCGGCTGACGTCGCATGCGCGCCACGTAGTTGCGCCATTGGGTCATCGTCGTGAACCCGGAGTTCAACGGGCGGGCGAGCGTGTGGCAGCGCGAGCAACGATCGGCGAACACTTCGTAGTCGGCGCGGAGATTCGGCGGCACCGTCTGGATGTCGAGCCCCTCGGGCGCGAAGCGAGCGCCGGCACACGAGGTGGCGAGCGACACGAATGCGGCGGCGAGGATCATCGCGAGGCGAGCGTTGGGCATGGAAGCGTTGCGGCGGCGGCTCTGGCGCAAAGTGAATCTCTCGGTCGAAGGATCGGTTTCGACACGACGCTTCGTGTCGCTCAAGGAACAGGGCTCAGTGCGACGTCGACGGTCACCGTGTACTCCGTGTCGTCGGCGGCAGGCAGGGCACCGGCGAAGCTGTCGCGAACGGCGGAAGCGCAGTTCGAGAGCCATGCCGGTCCGCCCTGAAGGTGAACATCGTCGAGTCGTTCGTCGCGAACATCGACCACGACGTGCAAGTGCCGGGTCGCATCGAGTCCCGCGTTCGCACCGCGCGCGGCGACTTCGCGCGAGGCGCATCGCCCGAGCGCTTCGGCGGCGCGATCACCGCGACTCACGAGCGGGCCGCGTGGCGCGCCGGCGGTAACACGAAGCCCTTCGACGCTCGCGTTGGCAGAATGAAATACGCGCGGCGCAGGTGGCGCGGGCGCGACGATCGGCGCGCGATTCACCGCGACCACCGGGGCGGCCGGCGTCGGGACGGGAGTCGCCACCGGCACCGGTGCGGGGGTCGGTTCGGGAAGCGCTGGCTGCGCGTTGCTCGTAGCAGGCTCCGGGTTCGTCGCCGTGGGGCTCGCGTTGTTCGCGCGTAGATGCGCCTCCGAGCCTCGCGTCTGCACGCGTGCACGCGCCGAGTCGACATGCGGTGCAGGCGAAACCGTCGGCGTCAGCTGCACTGGCATCGGCGTCGGTTCTACTGCCGCGACGGCCGGAGGATCGATGTGCGGCGCGCTCCTCGGCTCGGGCGTCGGCGGCGTGGGTTCGATCGCACGCGAAGATGCGGTCGGCAATGATGCCGCCGGTGTCGTCGTTCGAACGGCGGGCGCATTCGTGCGCGTCGGTGTGTCGCCCTTACGCAACATGAACACCGTGCCCGTGGCAGCCGCTGCAATGGCGAGGATCGCAGCCGGCGCGAGCCAGCGATTGCGCGTCGGCGACGAGGTCGCGAGAGCGGCAGTGCTCCGCGTCGCAGTCGCGCCGGGCATCGCGACCGGTTCGACCGGGGACACCTCGGGCAGTTCGGGCATCGTCGCCGGCGTCGGCCGCCGCACCACCGGAACGCGAGTGGAATCATCGGTCGTCGACAGCGCTTCTTCGCCGCCGAGCCCCTGCAATGCAGTCGCCCCGCGCGCGGAGATCGCCGACTTGAGCGCCGATCGCATTTCACGCGCGCTCGCGAATCGTGCATCCCGATCACGCGCAAGGGCCCGCATCACGACGCCCGCGACGCGCGCATCGCACAGGGGCGTGACTTCGCACGGGTCGGCCGGGTCTTCCGACATCGAGACGCGAATCAGTTCGGCCACGCTCTCGGCGAGAAACGGCGGACGGCCCGTGAGCAGTTCGTAGGCGATCACTCCGCAGGCGTACACGTCGCTGCGTCCATCGAGCTTCATCCCACGCTGCTGCTCGGGCGACATGTAGCCCGGCGTTCCCATGATGATCTCGTCGGTCGGCCGTTCGCTCTGCGCGCTCCATTCCGAGCCGTCGACGACCGAGGCCACGCCGAAGTCCATCACCTTCGCGACCTCGGTTACGTCGCTCGCGTCGTCTTCTTCCGACTGCGTCACGAGCATCACGTTCTCGGGCTTGAGATCGCGATGCACGATGCCGGCTTCGTGCGCCTTGCCGATGGCCGACAGCACTTGCGACATCAGCGCGACGATTCGTTCGGGACGCTGGCGACCTTCGTTGTCGATCACGTCGGCGAGTGTTCGGCCCCGCAGCAGTTCCATCACGATGTACGTGACGCCGTCGGACTCGGCGCCGTAATCGAGAATCTGCACCGTGTTCGGATGTTCGAGGCGACTCGCGGTCAGTGCTTCTTGCAGAAAGCGCGTGCGAAATACCTCGTTCGACGAGTACTCCGCGCGAATCACTTTCACTGCGACGGCCTTGTCGAGCACGACGTGTCGCGCCCGATAGACATGCCCCATCGCGCCGCTGCCGACGATCGCTTCGACGAGGAACTTCCCGCCGAGTGTCCGCCCGACGAGCGCGAGTCCGTCGTCCTCGTCCTTCGCACTCGGCTGATCGCCCCACGTATCGCCGCCCGTGGCGAGCGACGACGCGACCGCGGTCATCCAGCGTCGATCGAAGGACTTCGTCGCGCTCATGTGAACGCCAGATCGGGGACCGACTCGAGTCCGGGTTGTGTACCGACGCGCAGCACGAACGAGGTGGGCACTACTTGTTCGACCATGGTCGCGATCGCCGCGGCCGGCTGCGCCGACCCCTTGAGCAACGCGTAGAGCGCGGTGAATCGCTGCGTGTGCGCGCCCGCGATCGAACCCGCCAGCTGTCGATGCGCCGCGAAATCCAATTGCGCCACGCGACGTGCATGAACGACCGCCGCATCTTTCTCGGCGTTGCACGCGATCTTCAGAACGTTCTCGACCGTGAGCGTCGCTCCAGGAGGCGGCGTGAAATTGATCCCGGTCGCAGGCGTCGCGGTTCCACCCGCCGAGGTCACGGCGTCCGAGAGCGCAGCAGCGGCGTCGAGATGTTGCTGACGCCATCGAATCGCGATCGCCAGTAGAACGGGTGCGGGTCCTGCCAGCGGATCATCGGTCGCGGGCGATTGCAGTGCGGGCGCGAGCACGGCGTACGCTGCCGCGAGTCCGTACTCGGCGACGACGAGTGCGTTCAGATCATCGATGTCACTCGCACGCGCTGCACTCGAGTCGGCAGCCGCGTCGCCCGCGTCTTCGGACAGGGCAACGTCGTCGACCCCCGCGTCGGTCGCCGGGCTCGCATCAGGATAGCGTCGTCGGAATTCACACCCCGTCACAACGGCGGTGCTGGCAG
>CBIHQZ010000645.1:0-4725 GCA_966212315.1 uncultured Myxococcales bacterium | reverse complement strand
ACGCCAAGCTCGCGGACCTCGCCGACTTCATGCGCAACACGGCAGGGTGATGGGGGAGAACCTCACCCCCGCTGCCGCGTGCCCCTCTCCCTCGACGCCAGCGCGGGGCGCACGGACGCAGGCGTCGTCGAGAGAGGGGCTCGAAGGATGAGGCGTGATTGGTGAACTGCGTGCGTGTCGTGCGGCGGGCCGGGGACGTCGAGTGCGCGGGAGGTGCGTGGCGGGCGCGGAGGTGCGTGGGCTGGAGGCCACGCGTGGGAGATGGGTGCAGTCGGATGCGGCGCGAAGCGATGCGTGGTCGCGAAGTGATGCGTGGTCAGGACCTCGTGGAGCAATGGGCCCACCGGCGGCGACGCGAGTCCGCACCTGTGCCAGATGCCCACGCCACCGCAACGCGCGATCGACGCTTCTGCGCTCGTACCACCTCGTCGCCGGCACACTCTCGCGCCCCATCGTTCGAGCCCCTCTCTCGACGATGCCTGCGTTCGCGCGCCAGGCGCGGGCATCGAGGGAGAGGGGCGCGCGGCAGCGGGGGTGAGGTATCTCCTCTTCAGAACAACGCTGCCACGATCGATTCGACGGACTCTCCGTCGCCGCGAAGCAGATGCTCTGCGACGCGGAACTCGACCCACGCGTCGTCTTCGTCGTGCACGCGCGCGCCACGAGTGATGCGCGCGACTTCGCCCGGTTCCGCGACGATGCGATCGTCGAGTGTCGCCGGATCGATGCCCGCTCGGGTGAGTTCACGCAGCGCCTCGACGTCGGTCAGCGTTGCGATCTGCGCGCGCAGCGCATCACGATCGCGCGGGCCGGGTGGGACGATGCCGAGCAAGAGAAGGTCGCGCGAGTCGCGCTCGGGGCGGATCACGAACGTCTCGGGAAACGCCGCCGCGAAGGTCGCGAGTTGTCCGCGCACGACCTCGCGATCGGAGTCGTAGAGCTGGATCCACGCGAGCATTCGACCGCCCTCACGCAATCGGTCGCGGGCAGCGCGGAAGTACTGAATCGAGAAGAGAGCGCCCGCACCGGTGACCCACGGGTTCGAGGGATGCGATGCGATGACATCGAGCGTGTGCAGCGGCCAGCGCGCGATGACCGTGCGCGCATCGTCGATCACGTGCTCGACGCGCGCGTCACGTCGCGCCGACGGTTCGAATAGATCGGCGGCGTCGAGAACGGACGGCTCGATCTCGACCGACGTCACGTGCGCGGGATTCGTTGCAAGCAGCGCCCGCGTGCTGATGCCCGTGCCCCATCCCACCAGCAATGCGTTCGCGCGTCGTTGTGCGAGGGCGCCGGGCAGCCACCCCGCGAGCACTTCTGTTGGCAGATCGCCCACGGCGAACACGCGTGCGTCGGTCGGGACGCGATCTGCGAGTGGCGCGTCGACGAAGACCGAGCCCTCGGCCTTGCCGTTGATGCGAAGACTGTAGAGCGAGCAATGCGCGTCAGAGGGGTGGCCGAGGACGACGACGGTGGCGAGTGACCCCTCGCGCGCGAAGAGCACACGATGACGTCCGAACCGACGCGAGGGTCCGCAGGGTGCATCCGTGCTTTCGTGTTCGTGCCGGTATGCGGCGACCCGAAATGTGCCCGCCGAGAGCGCGGCTCGATCCCACGATGGATGGACGAAGTATGCGAAGCCGGCGGCGAGGACAGCGGCGAGCGCGATGCCGCGAACGCTCTCGAGGCCCCCCGGAATCGCGGCGATGCACGCGAGCACGAGGGCGCTCGCAGCGATTGCGAAAAGAACCGTCTGAGCACCGAAGCGCGGCACGCCGACGAGTGAAGCGGCAAGCGCGCCGAGCACGTTGCCGGCGGTGACCACGAGTTGCGCGCGTCCCGCGGCGCGGCCGGTTTCGCGAGCCGGGAAGCGCGAAGCGAGCGCGGGAAACAATGCGCCGCCGAGGAACGACGGAACTCCCACGACGCCGGCCACGAGGGCGAAACGCACCCAGCGGACCGACTCGCCGCGCGTTGCGATGGCCGCGAGGGGAAACGGCGCGACGAAGACGACGAGCGTTCCGAGGTACGTGGTGATGGCGAAGAGAAGGATGCGCCGCGCGATCACCGACATCGACTGCTCGCGAGATCGCATCGTCGTGAGAGAGCCGAGCGCGTTGGCCGCGAGGATCGCGCTGGCGACGAGGCCGAACGTGAACGCCGACGAGCCGAGCAGCAGCGCGAACACGCGGTTCCAGGTGACCTGCAATGCGAAGGTCAGCACTCCGATCATGGCGGCGAGGAACACCGCGAGGGGTTCGCCAGACGTCGCGCCGCTCGTCGTCGCGGGCGTGCGCTCGATCGCGCGCGATGCAGCGAGCGCGAGCGCGGCAACCGCGAATGCCGTCAGTGCGAGCACGCGCGTCGAGCCGCTCAGACCCCATCGCGGGAGAAGCAGGTAGGTCGCGCCGAACGCGCCGGCCGAGGCGCCCACGAGGTTGAGCGCGTAGAGCGCCGCGAGCCCCGATTGCAACGCCGCTCGCCGCTCGACGAGGGCGCTCGAGAGGAGCGGCAGTGTCGTCCCCATTGCGATCGTGGGCGGCGCGAGAATCGTCGCGCACACGAGAGCGCGTATGCCGAACGAGTGTGCGAGTGCGGCTTGCTGCGCGAGGGCGAACACGCGCGGCGACACGAGCGCGCTCACCGCGACCACACACTCGGCCAACGCATAGAGGCGCGCGGGGTGGCGGCTCCGATCGGCGACTCGCGCGGCGATTTCGGCGCCGATCGCGAGGCCGCCCATGAACACCGCGAGCAGCATGCCGGCAGCCGTAATCGTGCTGCCGAAGAGCAACGCGAGCGCGCGGAACCACACCGTCTCGCAACCGAGCGCAACGACGCCGGAGCCGACGAACGCGATGCCGAGAAATCGCGCGTGCGTGGAACGCCAATCGATCGCGGTCACAGCGCCTCGGGGGTGAACTCGAGTGCGATGAGCACGGTGCTCGCGGAGGCGTCGCTGCGCGGGAAGGTCCAAGCGCGCAGCGCGTTCGTGACGCACTCGCGGTACTGCTGTGACTCGGGGCGCGGTTGCAGCGGTTGCACGTCGGCGACGCGGCCGTCGCCACCGATGGAGACGCGCAGCATCACGCGCACGCGATCGATGTCGGCTGCAGGCGGGTCGATCGCACAGGCATCGATGTCGCGACGATGGGAGCGCAGGAACGTCTCGACTGCGCGGCCGTCGAGCGGCCCCTGGACGAAGACCGGCATGACGGCGGAACGCCACGGTCCGCGCGCGGGCGGCCTCGGCGTCGCGATGTCGGCGTGCGCGGCAGCGTCGTTCGGACTCGTGTCGGCGGAACACCTGTCGCGACACGCGGTGAGACCTAGAAGGAAGACGAGACTCGCGCGATGCGTCCATCGTGCGTGGCGTGCGTTCACGCGGCGACGATACCAGCGTCGCGCGACGCTACGACCACATCGTGTTGGAACGCGGCGGCGCGGGTGGAGCAGACGGCGGAGGCACCGGGCCGATGGTGACGCCCTCGCCCTCGAACGCGAGCGGCGGCGCGCCTTCGAAGTCGACCTCGATGCGCACCGACTGACGCGGCGTTCCTCCCCCGAACGACTTCGACAACGCGAGCCGCACTTCTCGCACGGGCGTGCCGAAGCGGAACGTGCTGCGGAGCGATGGGTAGAACGCGAAGGGCCAGCGCGCCTCACGGATCACGTCGATGACGACGTTGAGCGGCGGCTGTCCGGGCGGATGGAAGAAGAGCACGACGCGCGTGCGCCCGAATGGCTCGTAGAGCAGCGCGAGCGAAGCGCCTTTCAGCGATTCGACACGGCTTGCGACGTTGGGGGGAAGTGCTTCCAAGACAGTAGATGAACGCGGGGACCGCGCGATGCGATCCCCGTGCGAGCAGAGGTTACTGATGCATCGACTCGAGGAACTCTTGGTTCGTCTCGGTGCGCGAGATCTTGTCGAGGAGGAACTCCATCGAGTCGATCACGTTGAGCGGATGCAAGAGCTGACGAAGCAGCCACACGCGCTGGAGCGTGAACTCGGGAAGAAGCAGCTCTTCCTTGCGGGTCGCGCTCTTGTTGATGTCGAGGCACGGGAAGATGCGCTTCTCCATCAGCTTGCGATCGAGATGGATCTCGCTGTTACCCGTTCCCTTGAACTCTTCGAAGATCACTTCGTCCATGCGCGAGCCCGTGTCGACGAGCGCCGTCGCGATGATCGTGAGCGACCCGCCTTCTTCGAGATTGCGCGCGGCGCCGAAGAAGCGCTTCGGCTTGTGCAGTGCGTTCGAGTCGACACCGCCCGAGAGAATCTTTCCCGACGGCGGAACGACCGTGTTGTACGCACGCGCGAGACGCGTGATGGAGTCGAGGAGGATCACCACGTCGTGCTTGTGCTCGACGAGACGCTTCGCCTTCTCGATCACCATCTCGGCGACCTGCACGTGACGCGTGGCCGGCTCGTCGAAGGTCGAGCTGATCACTTCGCCCTTCACGTTGCGCTGCATGTCCGTGACTTCTTCGGGGCGCTCGTCGATGAGCAACACGATGAGCGTCGCGTCGGGGTGATTGGTCGTGATCGCGTTGGCGATGTTCTGCAGGAGCACCGTCTTGCCCGCGCGCGGCGGCGAGACGATGAGACAGCGCTGGCCCTGACCGATCGGTACGAGCAGATCGATGATGCGCGTCGAGAAGTTCTTCTTGTCGTT
This sequence comes from uncultured Myxococcales bacterium, assembly GCA_966212315.1. Taxonomy (GTDB): domain Bacteria; phylum Myxococcota_A; class Polyangia; order Polyangiales; genus CBIHQZ01. The sequence goes on along the minus strand of CBIHQZ010000645.1, from coordinate 46 downwards.
CTCGAGCTTGAAGCGCTGCTGCGGATAGAGCGGCGTGAGGTTGTCG
>CBIHQZ010000644.1:0-4732 GCA_966212315.1 uncultured Myxococcales bacterium | reverse complement strand
CGCCAATGGCCGCGTCGCATTCGTGGCATTCAATTGCTGTTCTGGCGAAAGCGTGACCTGCGAATAGATCAGCGCGAGGTTCGCGCCCACGACGAACGGCGACAGCGCGTTGGTCAACCGGCCGAGCCCGACACGGGCTTCCAACTCGCCGCCGAAGTTCCGCGCACCTTGCACGTTGTCGAACGTGACGTTGCCGTTGCGATCGAGAATCACCTGCTCGATCGGGTCGAGGAACTCTTTGTAGAAGACCGACGCCGCGATCACGTCACTGCCACCCGGGAACATCTCCCAGCGCACATCTACGTTGTGGATGAACGTGCTGCGCAGCGCGGGATTGCCCTGCACGGTGCGATTGCGCACGAAGTCTTCGAACAGGAACGGTGCGAGTTCGCGCACCAGCGGTCGCGCCACGGTGCCGCCGTACGCGAGGCGGACGTTCATGCGCGCATTCGGCGACCACACCATCGACGCCGACGGCAGCACGTTGAGATCGGTGCGATCGGTGCGCGCGGCGGTCCCGTTGGTCATCGTCGAGAACGGCGACTTCGAACTCACCCACTGACGGAACGATTCGAGTCGCACGCCGCCGACGAGACGCACCGGCCCCAGCGGAATGTCGCCGCGAAGGTAAGGCGCGAACGATTGTTGAATGGCGCGATAGCCATCGGCCGGCTGCGTGTACTCGGCGATCTCGAGCGTGTCGCCGATGCGGTCCGGCGCGAAGAACTGCTCCGGCCCTTCGAGTTGCTGATCGCTCGTGGAACCGATGTCGCGATACGAGAATCGCCGCGTCGAGAAGGTTCGATCGGACAGACGCACCAACACACCCGCGCGGCCGGTGATGTAGCGCGACGGAATCTCGAGATCCGCGCCACCCCCGCCTTCGAACTGGCGCAGGTCGCCGTAGAAACGACCGACGTTGCCCGGCCCGGTCACCACGCGGAACGAGTCGCCCTCGGCGAGGTAGTTCAACTGGCGCGTGTCGGGCTCGTAACGCGCGACATACGAGCCGTAGAGCTGCCAGCGGAACCGCGCGTCGAGCGGGAGCGCACGATGGTCTCCCGTGAGCTGCGAGAAGAACAACGAGCGCTGCACGTAGCGCAACTGGCGCGAGAACATGTCGCTCCCCGCGGTCTCGTTGTAGCCGGTGCGGGTGGTCACCGTGTCGGACGCGGTCTGGTTCCACATCATCACGAGACCGATCTCGTGGTGCGGCGCGGGGCGATACGTGGCGGTACCGAGCAGGCCCCACAGTGCGTTGTTCACCGTGCCTTCTTGATGGAGTTCCTCGCGCACGCCGAGATGACTCGAGCTGCCGGTGCCGGCGTCGACACGCACCGAACGGATCACCGAGTCGATCCGCTGTTCGTTGAATCCGTAGCCGAGCGAAACGAGATATCCGAACGCCTGTGAGCCACGTCGAAGCGTGTCGCCGAGGGTGACGTTGAGTCCGAGATTCGGCACCGGCGTGGCGGCCGCGATGCGCCAGTTGTTCGGGAACGAACGCCCGATGCGGGTGAGGTCGTCGGCGCCGAGTCCGTCGCGTCCCAGTTGCACCCGATGCGCGGGGACTTGCGAGGGAAGCGCCCGTCCGCCGTCGTCGAGAGCGAGCATGTCGAACGCGCCCGATCGTCCGCGCAGCACGTTGCCCGTGTGCGTGAGCGAGTCGCCGCCCAGCGAGACGTTCGCGGTGAAGAAGAAGCGATTCGGAAACGCGCGCGTGTTGATCTGCAGCGAGCCGCCCGCGAAGTCGCCGGGAAGATCCGCGGTGAACGTCTTCACGAGGGTCATGTTGTCGAGCAGCGCGGCGGGGAAGAGATCGAGTTGCACGCCCGGTCGATCGGGATCCGAGCCGGGGAGCGGCACGCCGTTGAGCAGCGTGTTCACGTAGCGACCGCCGAGTCCGCGCACGTACGCGTATTGCCCGTCGACGAGGCTCGCGCCGACGATGCGTCGGATCGAGTCGCTGGCGGTCACGTCGGGGGAGCGTGAAATTTCCTCGGCGCTGATCGCGTCACTCACGGTCGCGGCGCGGCGGCGCACTTCGACCTGCGTCGCCGCGGTGCTCGTGTCGGCTCGCGCGGTGACCACGACTTCTTGCGTGCGCGCGGCGGCGGTCGCGCTCTCGAGGCGGAACGATGCGCGCGTGACGACCCCGTCGCGGACCTCGAGATTCTCGAGTCGCGCAGGTCGATAGAGACTGTAGTAGGTGCGCAGCGTGTAGCGCCCCGGCGGCAGCGCGATGGCGAAGTGCCCGTCGACATCGGTGACCACGCGACGCGTACTGCCGATGACCGTCACGGGTGCATCGATGATCGGCTCGCCACTCGCTGCGTCGATGACCGTGCCCGCGATGCCGGTGCGAATCGCAGGGACCTCGTCGAGTGCTTCCGCGGGCGCTTCGGACGAGACGCTCGGTGAATCGCTCGGCGCGGCAGTCGCTGCGTCGGTCGGTGCACTGCTCGGCGCATCACTCGGCGCACTCGACGAAACACTCGGTTCGGGACTCGCGGGTGGCGCGTCGCTCGAAGCGGGCGGCGGGCCACTCGGCGGCGGCGGCGACGCACTCTGCTGCGCCCATGCGGTCCCGGCGAAGAGCGCAATGGAGAGACCACACGTTCGGATCACCAGGCGGTGGTGCGGATGCGAAGACATTCGGTCGGTCCTTTGTCGTGCGAGCGACGGCTCACAGGTTCTCGAGGCGAAACGGAACGCGAACGACCTGGAACACCGCGAGCGGGTGGCCATCGACGCGCGCGGGGCGGTATCGCCAGTGACGCAATGCCGCTTCGACCGCGGCGTTGAAGTCGGGATGACCGCGAAGGATCTCGACGCGGCCGACGCTGCCGTCGTCGTTCACCACGATCCGCGCGATGACCGTCGCTTGAACGCCCGATGCGCGCGCACTCGCGGGGTACTCGGGCGATGCGTTGCCGGCTTCGGGCTCGGGCGGCGAGGCGTTCTCGGGGAGTTGCACCGGGCCGCGTGCGACGGGTGCGATCGGTGCGGGCGGTGCCGGTATGACTGGCGGCGTAGGAGGCGTCGGGGTCGCTTCGTGCGGCTCGCCCACGTCGCCACCGTGGAAGGCAGTGTTCGAACCGCTCTCCATCGCGTTGTTCGAATCACCACCGGCCGCGGGCGCGGTCGTGATGGGCGGTGGCGCGACGACGCGTGCGGCACGCGGCGGCGGTGCGTGATGAACCGGCTCTTCGCGCTGCACCGCGGGCTGCGGCGTCGGTACTTCGGTCGGTGGTGGCGGTGGTGGCGGTGTCACTGCGCGCGGCGGTGGTGCATCGAACTCCACCAGCGCGGGCGGCGCATTCGGCACGTCTCGATGCGCGCGCGAACCGACGACGACGAGTGCGACGACGGCGCTTCCATGTGCGGCGAACGACACCCACCAACCCGAACGACGCGCGCGGAAGGTTCGCTGCGCCGCGAGCGATTCCGATGCGAACGCGACCGTCATGGCTCGACCGGCGTGGATGGATCGGTCTGGATCGCGAAGCGTGAGATCCCCGCCTGGCGGATCACGTCGATCACACGCGTCACTCGCCCGTGCGGCACCACGCGGTCGGCGGCGATGACCGCGCGAACCTCGTGATTCGCATCGAAGCGGGCACGTACGCGCGCGAGCAACGTGCGATCGTCGACGCGTTCGCTGTCGACGAAGGTGTCGCCGTGCGAATCGACCGACACGCTCACGGTCGCAGCCGCCGCGTTGCTCTGTCCCGTCGAAGCCTCCGGGAGATCTACCGGGATCGACTGCGACACGATGTATTTCGCCGTGACCATGAAGATGATCAGCAGCACGAGCGCAATATCGACGAACGGCGTGACGTTGATCCCCGAGATCTCGTCGTCGGCGTTCTCCTGCGCGGCGCCGGCCATCAGTCCACCGCCGCGGTGGCGAGCGTTGCGATCGCGATGCCGTTGCTGCGTCGCTCGACGGTCACCGGTTCCGGCGCAGCGTTGGTAGCGCCGTGTCCGCTCTCGGACTCGAGCAGATGCGCGACGACACGCTGCGAGAGGGTCTCGGTCGATGCGAGCAGCGACTTGATCGTTCGTTGGAAGCTGTTGAACGCTGCCACCGCGGGGATCGCGACGAGCAGACCGATGGCGGTCGCGACGAGAGCTTCCGCGATCGTCCCCATCACCCGCCCCTCTGCGGCCTGCGCGGCTGCGGCTGCCGCGACGCGCGTTCCGGCCGCGGGCTTGAGCGCATCGAATGCCTGGATGATGCCGATGACGGTGCCGAACAGACCGACGAACGGCGCGTTGCTCCCGACGGTGCCGAGAAAACCGAGGCGACGTTCGAGCTGCTGCTTCACGCTCGCTCGCGTGCTGAGCATCACTCGCTCGGCGGCTTCGGCACCACGCGCTCCATGTGCGAGCCCGGCTGCTGCGACGAGCGCCGCCGGCGACGGTGACTTCGCGAGCACCGCCGATGCGCCGGCGCGATCACCGCGCGCGAGGGCGCGATCGACGTCGTGCGCGAGACGTTCGAGATCGTCGCGCAGTGAAGCGAAGTAGCGCGCGCGCTCCACGATGATGGCGATCGAGACGAGCGAGAGCCCGACCAGGACCCACATCACCCATTCGGCGCCGAGCATCGCGAACGAGGTGAACAGTTTGATCAGAGAGATGCCGTGCATGCGTTCCTCGCGTGTTCGAGTGACTGAATCGAGAAGCCGCGCGGACTGTATGGGCGCGCTGTTGCGACCGTGTGAAC
>CBIHQZ010000643.1:0-4734 GCA_966212315.1 uncultured Myxococcales bacterium | reverse complement strand
GCGCGCGGTCGAACGCGATTACGGAGCCTGCAGCTGGAATCGCGGCGGCTCGGGCAACTGCGACGGATCGATTCGCGGTCGCATCGCGCCGCCACCACCACCACCGCCCCCGCCGCCCTGCTGCTGCATCTGCTGTTGTTGCTGCTGCATCTGACGCTGCTGTTCCATCATCTGCTGCATCATGCGCGCTTGCAGTTCCTGGATCGCGCCGTAGGTCCCGCGCAGTTCCATCGCGGCATTGATCGGTCCGTCCGCTCGCAATTCGGCATGCGCGCCTTCGCCGCGTGTCTCGACCGTGAGCGCGAAATCGACACCTTCGGCGGTCGTCGACACCGGCAGCTGCGGAATCGGCCCGCCGAAAAAGAGCGGCGGGAATCCGGGCGGAGTGATGCGCCCGGCCATCACGGCGTGCTCGGGGATCGCGCCGTTCAGCCGCGCCCCTTCGCTCATCGCGCGATAGCGCGCGATCGGATCACGCGACGAGATCGCGACGAGACGATCGCTCTCGGCGACGACCAGCATCGAGCGCTCGATCTCCGCACGCACTGCGGGCGGCACGTTCGCCCCCGGCGGGATGTGAACGTTGCGCCCGATGCGGAGGTAATTCGGCCCGGTGAGTCCCGGCGTCGGAAGCGCGGTCGCCACGTCGCGCAGCGTTCCGCCGCCCGGCAGCGCGCGCGACGGGATGCTGTTCAACGCCACGCGCAGATCGCTCACGAACTGCGCGGCGTCGGCGCGGCGGATGATGTGATAGGTCGTGTAGCCGTCCTCGGGTGAATACGCGTCGATGCGTTCGCCGAGCGGAAGAATGTTCTTCAGCTCGTCGACGGTCTGCATCACACGCGCGAGTTCCGGACCCGCCTGCGCGGCCACCTGCGGATCGAGCGTCGGCGCGCCGAAACCCTGAACGATGCGCGCGCGATCGAATCCGCCCGCGATCCACGAAACCACCCCCGCCGGGAGCAATTGCACCAACGCCGTCGGCGCTTGCCGTCCCGCGCTCGACCCGACGATCGCGCGCGTCACGTCGCTCGATGCGCGCGGCATGTCGGCAGTGAGGCGCAGATGCATCGCGTTCTCGTCCTGCGTGATCGTGCCGTGGAGCGTGTCCACGTCGTTGGCGATCGAGGTGTACGTGTTCGCGGTGCGGCGCAGTTCTTCGAGCATCGTGCGCTGCGCGGCGACGCGCGGATCGCCCGCTCCCACGCCGGCGGGCGGCATGTGCGAGTCGATCTCCGCGAGCTGTCGCGTGAGCAATCGTCGCAGAATCGCGGGGCGCACATCGAGAGCGATCACCGCGGCGTTGTCCGGCGTGGCGGCCTGCGCGCGAAGATATCCGGCCAGCGCGGGGAGCGCTTCGCGTCCGCCACACAGCAGCATCCAGCCCACCGGCTGACGCTGCGCGACCCAACACGCATCGTTCGCGGTGCCGGCGTCCTGACCTTGCGGCGCGAACACGCCTTCGCTCACCTGCCGCCATCCACGCAGCGAGCGCGCGTCTTGCGCGATCTGCATACCGGGACGGAGCGGCCACGCGACCGCGAACTTGAGCGTCGATTCGCCTTCGCCCGTGAGCGTGCCGGCCACCGCGAACGGCGAGTCGACGTCGACTTCGTCACCGTGATCGGCGATCCCCGGCGTGATCTGTCGCGACAGCTGCTCGATGATCTCGCCCGAACCGCCCATGCCGAGCAGCAGCGGAATCGCGCGGCGCAGCGATGAACCGCGAATGGTGAGCAGCAGATTCTCCGGCGCGCTGTTCGCGTTCGCGGCCGGCGTCGCGGCACTCGCCGCGTCATGCGAGGCAGCCACGGTCGCATCGGGGCGGGCCGCATTCTGATTGCCGCGATCGCAGGCCGACAGCGAGAGCGATGCAGCGAGCGAAACGAGGCCGATGGCGAAACGACGGATCTTCATGGCGATGGCAGCTCCGGAACAGGGACGGAAACGGTGCAGGGGGTTAACCCGAGTCGGGCGGCCGCGTCCAGAATGCTCGGGAGCGCAGCGATCGCTGCGGGTTCGCGCGTGTCGTGCTCGCTGCTGTCGTGAAGCAGCACGATGTCACCCGCTTTCAGGCTGCGCGTGACGCGTGCGGCAACGGTCTCCGCGGCGGTGCGAGCGATGCCGTCGCGTGGTCGAATCGTCCAGGCGATGATCTTCCGATCGCGCTCGTCCGCGAGCCGCGTGATGCGCGGATTCATCAGCCCGATCGGCGGTCGATAGAGCACCGGCAACCGCCCGGTGATCTCTTCCCACACGCGCTCTTCTTCGTCGGCGTCTTTCTCGAGCCAGCCGAAGCTGCGCATCGCGTAGAGCCGATCGTGCGTGTATCCGTGCGCGCCGACCGCGTGTCCGCGCGCGATCACTTCCTTCACCACTTCGGGATGCGCGCGCATCTTGCGACCGATCATGAAGAACGTGCCGCGTGCGTTCTTCGCTTCGAGCGCGTCCATGATCTTGCGGGTGAACACCGGATGCGGGCCGTCGTCGAAGGTCAACGCGATGCCGCTCGGCACGCGCGCGACGACATCGCCGAAGATGCGCGTGCGCGGCTCGGTCACCGCCAGCGCGACGAGTCCCATGTATCCCGCCAGCGCGGTGCCGGTGAGCCATGCGGACGGACCGTGCCCCGCGAGCGACGCGCCACCCGCTGCGATCGCGCCCCCCGTAGCGGCATAGAAGGCAACGCGAAGCGGGGCGAACGGCACGGTGCGCGGTCCTACGACGGGTTGGCGGCCCACGCAAATTCCGCCACGCTGCGGTTCTCATGCTCGCCGGCGCCGCCCGCATTCCGCTCTCGTTCCGAGCCGACGCCACGCGCGTGTTCTTGCGAGCGCCGCGCGCCGACGACGCTGACGAACTCTTCGCGGTGCAGCACGCATCGTGGGAGTTCAACAAGGCGTTCATGCCTGCACCCGAGCCGGGCGACCCCGCGGTGCTCGTGCGGGATCGGATCCAGAACGATCGCGTGCAATGGGCGGACGACCGTTCGTACCGCTTCGTCGTCTGCGCGCGCGAAGGCGGCGCAATCGTGGGACGCGTGTCGCTGAACAACGTGATCCGCGGCGTCTTGCAAAGCACCGATGTCGGCTACTGGGTGTCGGCAAGTCACGCGCGCCGCGGCATTACATCCGAAGCGGTTCGGCTTGCGATCGGCATCGCCTTCGGGCCGCTCGGGCTTCATCGCGTGCAAGCCGGAATCATCCCGCGCAATGCGCCGAGCCTCGGGCTTGTGCGAAAGATCGGCTTCCGCGAAGAGGGATTGGCAAAGCGCTTCGTGAAGATCGCGGGGGAGTGGGAAGACCACGTGATCTTCGCGCTCACGGTCGAGGAATGGGAAAACCCGTACCCGCGTGGCTGAGGCAGTTCGTCACGCGCCGAAATTCGCATGACAGGACCGTGCGTGTTTTGCGGCGGGGTACTAGTCTGCCGCTCGTGCGCCTTACTTCCTGCCTCCTCGCGGCGTGTCTCGCCGCACTCGCGATCTCCCTCCCGGCCTGCAGCGATCGTCCTCAATGGGGCGATGGAGGTGACGCCACGCTCACCGATGCGATGGATGCGCATCTCGACGTCGTCGACGTCTCTCGCTTCCGCACCTGCGCGAGCAACGAGCAGTGCAGCGGTCGCGAAATCTGTCTGCAGGGACACTGCCAGTCCGACCCGTGCAACGGCGAAGGCGGCAACAGCTGCCCGGCCGGCACTCGTTGCCTCGCGGTGTGCGCGCAGGTCACCGATCCGTGCGCCGGCGTCACCTGCGTCGACGGACAAACGTGCATCGATGGTGCGTGCGTCGCGGGCTGTTTCTATCAGCCGTGCAACGGACTGAACTGCCAGCCCGGTCAGCATTGCGATCCAGTGTCGCGCCACTGTCAGGACGACGTGCCGTGCGCCGCCGAGTGCAACACCGGAACGGTCTGCCATCAGGTCTGCCTCCCGTCGGACCCCTGCCAGAACGTGAACTGCCCGGCGGGTCAGCGCTGCGTGGTCGGTCAGTGCGTGCAGGACCGCTGCGCGAACGTGCACTGCAATCCGGGTGAGATCTGCCGCGACGGTCGCTGCATCGATTCGTGCGGCTGCGATCCGCCCTGCGTGGAACCGGAAGTCTGCATCGAAGGCATGTGCCGCTGCGATCCGCAGTGCGGTCCCGATGCGCAATGCGGTGATCCCGACGGCTGCGGCGGAACCTGCTCGGGTCCCTGCCCGCCGATGCTCGCGTGCGTCGGTGGCATTTGTCGCTGCCCGCCGATGTGTCCGGCGAACGCGGTGTGCGGCGATCCCGATGGATGCGGCAGCGTGTGCACCGGGACATGTCCCCCGCACGAGACCTGCGCAGGCGGAATCTGCGTGTGTCAGCCCGCGTGCCTCATCAGCGGCATGTGCGGCGCGGACGACGGCTGCGGCGGTCGCTGCGGCATCGGCCAGTGCCCGCTCGGGCAGCGCTGCCAGTTCGGTACCTGCGTGTGCGAGCGCAATTGCGCCCCGGGCGTACAGTGCGGCGCGCCTGACGGTTGCGGCAGCGGATGCTTCGGCACGTGCCCGCCGGGGCGCTACTGCATCGACAACAGTCACTGCGACGGATGCGCGCCGACGTGTCCCGCGACAGTTGCCTGCGGCTCGGCCGACGGATGCGGTGGAATCTGCGACGGCGTGTGTCCGGCCGGCCAGCATTGCGCGGGCGGCACGTGCATCGTCGACGTGTGCGATCCGCCCTGCGGCTGCGGAATGACCTGCGTA
>CBIHQZ010000642.1:0-4734 GCA_966212315.1 uncultured Myxococcales bacterium | reverse complement strand
GCGACGCCACCACGCGCCGACCGCGTGCACGTGCGCGCAGGCACGGTTCCGATGGGCCTCGACGCCGGTGGCGAGGAAGACGAACACCCGCGCCACACTGTGCACGTTGCGTCGTTTCACATCGACCGACTCGAGGTCTCGCGCGGGAACTACGAGCGCTGCGTGATCGCCGGCGCATGTGAGCGTCCACGCGCGATCGGACATCGCTTCGAATCGTCCGAGCAACCGATCGTCGGGGTGTCGTGGTTCGACGCGCGTCGATACTGCGCGTGGGCCGGCGGGCGACTCCCGACCGAGGTCGAGTGGGAGCGCGCCGCACGAGGCGATGACGGGCGGACCTACGCGTGGGGCAACGACGCGCCGACGCCCGAGCGCGCGGTGTACGGACGAACCGAGTCGAGCGGAGCACCCGATCCGGTCGGCACACATCCATCGGGCGCGAGTCCGTTCGGCGCGCTCGACATGACCGGCAACGTCTGGGAATGGACCGACACGCCGTACGATCCGTACGCGTATCGCCACCCGGCGACCGCGCCGACCTGCGACACCGCGCTCGCATCGCTTGCCGACCTGCGTACGCGCGGCATCCGCGGATTCACCGGTCGCAACCCGCTTCCGAATACCTGCGAGCGAGTGCTCCGCGGCGGCGCATGGAACTACGGCGCGGAAGGGCTTCGCGCGACGAACCGCGTCCATCACCCACCCGAATTTCGAATCATGGTGGCTGGCTTTCGCTGCGCGCGCTGAACGTCTGTCGGGCGCGGGCGCGATGGTATAAACCGCCCCCCATGATTCCCACGCTCACGCCGGTCGCGCTCGATGAACACACGTCTCTCGCCGCGTACGACGCGCTCGTCGTCGTCTCGCCGACACCGCTCGAGAAACATCTCGCATCGCTCTCGCTTCCTGCGGAGGCGAAGCGCGCCCTCGAAGAGGGACTTGCGATCGATGCCGCGCTCGGTCGTGGCGCCCGCGCACCGGTGGTGATCATCGCGAGCGGAGTGCCGGGCAAGCGTCTCGTGCTCACGACCGTCGGTGCGCTGACCGATGACGCCGACGATGTTCGCGCACTCGCTGATGCCGCGAGTGCAGCTGTATCGCGAGCCGTCGAAGCCGGTGCGCGCAAGCCGGTGCTCGTCGTCGCAGCGCCCACGGGCGAACGATTCGCGTTCGCGCGCGAAGTCGCGGCGCTCGCCGCACTCGGCACGCACTGGTCTCCGCTCGAGGGGCGCGAGGCGGGCAAGAAAGTTCCCGCGATCGAGAATCTCGGTGTCGTCGGTCTCACGGCCGATCGCGCCCGCGTCGTTCACGCGATCGAGACGGGACGCGCACTCGCGCGCGACATCACCGGCACCGAGCCCGAACGCATGGCGCCGATGCGGGTCGCCGAACTGTGCGAGAAGGCGTTCGCGGGAACGAACGTGAAGGTCACGGTCACGCGCGATGTTTCGTCGTGGCCGCTGATCGCCGCGGTGTCGCGCGCATCGATGAAGGTCGAACGTCATCGCCCCTGCGTCGTGCGGCTCGAGTACACGCCCGCGGGACCGGTGTCGCGCACGCTCTACATCGCCGGCAAGGGCGTCACGTACGACATGGGCGGCGCGGATCTGAAGACCGACGGCGCGATGGCGGGCATGTCACGTGACAAGGGCGGAGCCGGTGCGGCCGCCGGCTTCGTGCGCGCGCTCGCGGCGATGGACGCGAAGGGCGTTCGCGTGGTCGCGCTACTCGGCATGGTGCGCAACAGCATCGGCGACGACGCGTTCGTGAGCGACGAGATCATCACGTCGCACTCGGGCGTGCGCGTGCGCATCGGCAACACCGACGCCGAAGGGCGTTTGGTGCTCGCGGATCTTCTCTCGACGCTGCGTGCCGAATCGACGGGCGCGCCCGACCCGGTGCTCTTGTCGGTCGCGACGCTGACGGGCCATGTGTACCGCGCGTTCGGGCCATACGTCGGTGCGATCGAGAACGGTGTCTCGCGTGCGCGCGGCATCATCGATTCGCTCGACCGTCTCGGCGAGGCGTGGGGCGAACCGATCGAGTTCACGCGCCCGCGTCGCGAGGACTACGCGTTCGTCGCGGCACGCTCCAGCGCCGAGGACGTGGTGTCGGCGAATCGCCTCGCGTCGGTGAACACGCCACGCGGGCATCAAGGCCCGTATGCGTTTCTCGATGTCACAGCGGGACTCAAGGGCGGCGCGCTGCCGTACGTGCATCTCGACATCGGCGGTGTCGCCGTCTCGCCGGCGGACTGGCAGTTCGGGCGGCCGACGGGCAATCCCATCGCGTTGCTCGCTGCGTTCGCCGGCGTGTGGAAGAGCGAGAACTGAGCGCGCGCTAGAGCAAGATGCCCTTCGCGCGCGCGACGCTCACGACGCTCGCAACCGGTTGCGTGAGAAGACTCGCCGCTTCGTGGAAGGCCTCGTCGGCGCTGCTGTGCACGAAGATCCGTCCGCGACGACCGGCAACGAGAATCAATCCGGTCACCACGCTTCGAAGCATGACGTGCTTGAAGCCGCTCCCCTCGATGACGAAGTGAATCGACTCGCTGATCGCGAGAAGGCGGTCGAGGTCATCGAGCATGCGCTTCCGTGCGTCGTCGCTCGGCGGATCGACGTTGCTCGGAATGATCGCGATGCAGACCAGCGATCGGTCGAGCGCGGCGGCCGTTCGCTCTACCTCGCGCGTGACAGTCTGAACGTCGATCAGCGAGGGAGCGCGGTACCAGCGCAAGATGTGCAGGTTTCCGATGACCGCGCTCGCGTACGTTTCGCTCGTCGTACTCGTACTCGTCGCTTCCATTCCTCGATGTGCCTGACTCCGCCCCTGATCGATCGCCGCTCGCTACGAGTGTCCAGGATGCTCCACGAACTCGATCACCGTATCCCAGAACGCAGTGCTGGCGGGAGCAGGAGCGACACGCGGAACGTGGCCCGCGCCGCTCACGACGACAAGTCGTGCACCGTGAGTTCCGTAGTCGTGTGCTAGCTCCTGTGTGTCCGAGAGCGGTTGGTTCGGATCGAGTTCTCCGCGCAGGATCAACCCCGGCACGACGGCCCGCGACGGATCGAAGAACGGTAGATCGAACACCGCGTACTCCGGAGCGACTGAATAGAGTCCCGGCTGCGTCGCGAACGCGTAGTTCTGCACGGCCGTAGGCGACTCGGCGACAAACTGGAAATAGAACTCGGGAAACGTCGGGAGATATCCGTTCGGCAGCGAGTCGAGCAAGGCGTGGAACTCGGGGCTGCGGAAGGTCGCATTGCCGACGTCGGACGCATTGCGATAGATCATTGACGACATCACGCACGAGCGGGCGATCGAGGCGCGTGCGCATACCTCGGCAGCGATGCTTCCACCCCAGCTTTCGCCGAAGACATCGACGCGCGGCACCAGGCGCGTGAGCTGGATGCGGCGCGCGACGGCGCTCATGTTCTCGACCTGGCGCGGCAGCGTCGCAACGTTGCCGTCCACCGGATGTGAGCTGAGTCCCGCGCCTTCGAGGTCCGCGGACCATACGAAGTACCCGCGCGCTGCCAGGATCTTGCCCGCGTCGTAGCCCTCGGCGTCGATGTTGTAGAACGCGGCGTTGGTGACGGGGCCGGGGATCATGAGCATCGCGCGATGCGGCCACTGGAGCCACGCGCGGAGTGTGAACGTCTCGATGGTGTGGATCGTCCGTCCCGGCGCAACGACGACGTCGTGCTCGACGCGATGAAATGCGTCGAGCTGCGCGTCGGTGAGCGAACGCTCGCTGCGAAGCAATGCTGCGACATCGGACGGAAGGTCGTCGGCGCTGATCGCGCTGGCGCTGCTTTCGGTGCTCTCGGTCTCGGCGGCGTTGGCTCCGCATCCGGCAACGAGCACTGCACAATTCAACACGACGATGGACGCAAACTTCATGAGGACCTCCGAGACCAGAACTGGACGAGAGCAGATACCCGCATCGCGCGCGACGCGACGGCGTGGCGAAACAGCTGAATCAACCGCGCGGGACGGCGCGGCGTTCGACCGCTTGAATGAGAACGCCGCCGGTCGTTCGCGGATCGAGGAACACCTCGCGAACACCTGGAACGTGTTCGAACGGTTCTCCGAGAATGCGTACGCCGCGAAGCGCGAGGCCCGCGATTGCCGCATCGAGATCGTCGAAGCGGATCGCCAGGTGATGGAACCCGCCACCGCGGGTGCGAAGAAATTCATCCGCAGGCCCCTGGCCTGTGGGCGACGACAGATGGATTTCGGAATCGCCGACCGCGAACGTTCGCACCGTCATCCCTGGCACACGCGACTCGCTGCTCGGCTCGCATCCGAGCACGCTGCGCAACGCAACGACCGCCGCGTCGAGGTCCGCAACCACCGTCGTGACGTGATCGATCGTGGGGCGCTTCACCATCGGGTCACCGCGGCGCCGTACGTATACCCGGCTCCCGGGCAGAAGATCAGCGCATAGCGTCCGCGGCGAATCCGACGTTGTGTGATCGCGTGGTGAAGCGTAGCCGTCACCGACGCCGAGTTGATGTTCGCGAACTCTTCGAACGTCGACACCGCGATCCCCTCGCGCAGACCGAGAACGTCTTCCATGAACGGCACGAACCAGTTCATCGGCGCGATCGCCTGGTCACTCAGGGTCCCGCGCACCCCCCGACCCTGGCCGTCGCTGTCCACCCGCCGCCCGGAAAACGGCGACAAACGACCAGCGACGATCGCCCGCCGCTTCGCATCCACCAGCGC
>CBIHQZ010000641.1:0-4737 GCA_966212315.1 uncultured Myxococcales bacterium | reverse complement strand
CGGACATTCACAACGTCCTGCGGCTCCTCGCGGAAGTCGGCAACGTCAACATCGTGACCAGCGACGACGTGAGCGGCCAGGTCACGATCCGGATGCGCAACGTGCCGTGGGATCAGGCGCTCGACGTGATCCTCGCGGCGCGCAGCCTCGGATTGCAGCGTCAGGGGAACATCATCCGCGTCGCGCCCCAGGCCACGCTCGACAAAGAGCGCGAGATGCAGATCGAGCGTCTTCGTCAGCAGCAGACCCTCGAGCCGCTCGAGACGCGCCTCGTTCCGGTGAGCTACGCGCTCGCCGCCGAACTCGCGCCGCGTGCGCGCGAACTGCTCTCGCCGCGCGGCACCATCTCGGTCGACGAACGCACCAACGTGATGATCGCGCGCGACCTCGCGCCCAATCTCAACCAGATCGAACGCCTCGTCCGCTCGCTCGACACGCAGACCCCGCAGGTGCTCGTCGAAGCGCGCATCGTCGAAGCGACCAGCACGTACACCCGTGACATCGGCATCCAGTGGGGCGGCGACACCGGCGTCGGTGCGGCGTACGGCAATCCGACCGGCATCGTGTTTCCGAGCAGCATCGGACTCACGGGCGGCGCGGCGCCTGGCGCTCAGAACGTCACCGCCGGTCTCTCGCCGACGCAGACCGACGTGCCGAACCCGAACTACGCCGTGAACCTTCCTGCCGCCGTCGGCTCCGGCTCCGGTGGCGCGATCGGTCTCACGCTCGGATCGATCAATGGCAACATCAACATCAACGTCCGTCTCTCGGCCGCCGAGTCGAACGGTCAGCTTCGCATCGTGAGTTCGCCGCGCATTCTCACGCTCGACAACCGCGAGGCGCTCATCGCGCAGGGAACGTTGATCCCGTACTCGCAGATCAGCGCGCAGGGCATTCAGACCGCGTTCCAGGAAGCGAAGCTGCAACTCCGCGTGCGTCCGCATGTCACCGCCGACGGCTCCGTCTCGATGCACGTTCGCATCACGCGCGACGAACCCGACTTCAACAACACCGGCCCGCGCGGTGACCCGACGATTCTCAAGCGCGAAGCGGAGACCGATCTGCTCATCCCCGACGGTCGCACCGCGGTCATCGGCGGAATCTATACGCGCAACACCGGTCGCAACGTCGACCAGGTGCCGGGGCTCGGTGACATCCCCATCCTCGGCGTGCTCTTCCAGCGCCGTCGAAACAGCGATCGCCGCACCGAGATGCTGATCTTCCTGACGCCTCGGATCGTGAACCGCGCCGAATCACTCGGTCGCTGAGCATCACGGCGGCGCGCCCTTCGAAGCGCGCCGCTCGCCCGCCCTCACGCGCCACGCGCGCGCCCCGCCGCAGAACCAACTCGATCAAGGCACCGCGATCGTCAGCGTGTAATCGTCCGGCAGCGTCGTGAGCCGGTCGACGATCACGTAGTAACGGCCGGGTTCGAGGGTCGTCGTGATCTGCGCGTTGCGCGACGGATCGGGGCCATTGCGTCCCTGACATGCGATCTGGCTCGCCGCGGATTCGCAGGCGGTGCGGATCGCGAGGAACGGGACGTACTCGAGTCCCGCCGTCGTGAGCGTCAGCGTCGTAGTGACCGTGATGTCCAGCCCGTAGATGTGCTCTTCGCCGTTGGTCGTCTGATTCGTCGTCGGACACATCGGCAGCGAGTTGATACGGCTGGTGCCGGGGTTCAGCGATCCCATCGCGACGATGGCATTGGTGCCGGCCGCCGGAAGCGTCAGTTCAGCGCGAATCGCGAGAGCGCAGCCGAAGCCTCCATCGGTCGGGCCGGCATCCGTGGTCGCGTCGACGCCCGCGACGTCCGTTCGCCCATCGACCGCCACGTCCGCGGGTGCATCGACCGCAACGTCCGCGGGTGCATCGACCGCAACGTCCGCGGGTGCATCGACTCCGACGTCGAAGCCACTGTCCTGTGCGCCCACGTCCGTGCCCGTGTCTTGCGTTGCGTCGACGCGAGCGATGTCGACGGCATCGGTGGAAGTCACGTCGGTGGCGGGCGCGTCGCTGCGCGTGTCGGCTGACATCGCGTCGGTGCCCCGGTCGGTCGGCACGTCAGTGAACGCCATCGGGCCTTCCGAGCACGCGGCCAGAGAGGAGAGCACCACCAGAGAAATGGAAATCGAGAGCGTCCGCAGCATGATGGGATCAATAGCCGATTCGGCTGCGAGCGGGAGACGAAAGATCATCGGCGCTGTGCCAAAGCGCCCGGACTTTTTGCCCCGGCGGGGCCACTCGGACGTTCTTCCGAGCAGGCGCAGCGGTCGGAGAGGGGCCGGTAGATCGCCTCCGATCGTCGAACGCCGCCGACATGTCGAAACCGAGCGTTAGCTCACGTGATCAAAAGCTTTTCTCCGACGCCGTCGGGATACCGACACCCTCTCGATTCGCCCCCCGACACCTCATCGCACATCGAGGAGAGCTGGCAAACCGACCCCCGTGAGGGCTTCGACCCGCGCCTGCGCTCGGGCTGTGACGATCTGCGCCTCGGCGGCATCTGCGGGTGACACATTCGGGCTCGCGAGGACGGCCTGCGCGCGGGTGAGCAGGGCGAGTGCGTCGATGATCTCCCGCTCGAGTGCGTCGCGACGTTCGGCGCGGACGGTCTCGATGCGTTCGAGGGTGACCTCGCTGCGGTCGAAGACCAATCGATCGAGGTCGAACTGGGCGCGGACGTCGATGACGAGCGAGTCGTCGGATGCGAACCGGTCGGTCGAGGGGAGCGCGATCGTGGCTGCGGTCGATGCGCCGAGCCCACGCATCACGCGGACAGAGAGACTCGGCAGAAGGCCTGCGACGCGCGCGCGGCTTCCCAGTTCGCGGGTTCGGTCGGGTTGCAGCCCGGCGTGGGCAATGGCGAGTCGCGTGGCGGTGGTGACGACCGCGCGCGAGAGAAACGGCGAGGGTCGCGGCGGATCGGCGAAGGCGGAGTGCCCCGTAATCAACGCGAAGGGCAGTGGAAGGATCGTGAACGCCCGAACGATGCGGTGACGGTTCATCGGCCTGCCTCCTCGGCGGCGTCGATCGCGTCGTCGTCGTTGTCGGGGACGACGTCGTCGGGGTCGATTGCAGGGGGCGGTGGCGGCGCAGCGATGCGGTCGAACGACCACGACAGGCGCGCTTCGAGGGTCACGCCGTACGGCACGAGCCATCGCAGCGAATCGGATGTTCCGTCGAAAAGCGCCGCGTCACTGGCGCTGGCCCCGCGGTAACTCACCCGAACGATGAGTTGCGGAACGACCGACGCGAATCGCGACCGATCGTGACGGCGGTGGACGGATTCGACGAAGGACGACGCGTGCGGCTCGGCGAGGCGTGTGAGGTATGGCATCGCGTGGCGTATCGCGAGCCGGATGTGCTGGTTGCGTCGCGCTGAGTAGAACCGCCGTGCGGAGCGCTCGCCCGTCACGAACGAAGGGCGGGAACTCACCAGAACTTGAAGCGCGAACGCTTCGGCCCGTTCGCATCGGTCGTCGCCGCGTCGTCGGCCTTCTTCGCGGCTCGCTCTTCACGGCATCGGCACCGCGCGTCGGCCGGCACGTCGCCGAGCACTTGCTCCACGTGAAGTCCGCATCCCGCGAACGTCGGCTTGCGGCACTCGTTGCACGTCACTCGCCTGCACATCAGACAATCCTCTCTGCTGCGTGTGATTCGTTCGTCACAGGCGGCATGTCACTCGGCATCGCAACCACCGACACGTCGAAGCGCGGCGGCGAGGCCATGGTTTTCTTCACCTTGCACCCCTCGGCGGCCTTCACCACCGCGGTGCGGTATTTCTCGGGGAACGAAGGCGGTAGCACAATTTCGATCGCGACCGTCGTCGGGAGGTGCGTCGCCGGATCCGACTCGACGCGCTGTCGCAACGCGAGCCCGTCCGTAGAGAGCCTTCGCGCCTGACAGAAGCCGAGCACGTAGATGCCGGCGCACGTTGCGATCGACGCGAGGAACAGATCGAACGGCGCAGGCGCGGACTCGTCGCCTCCTGCGTCACGCGGTTGATCGGTGCGCACCGTGAAGTCGCCGACGCGCGCGTCGACACGGCGTCCGCCGGGGAAAGTCACTTCGATCGTCATGGGTCGTCTCGGCCTCCATCCCGTGAGAGCCACGCCGGGCGCAAAAGGATTCGAGGGACGACGACGATTCTCGGTTCAGCTGGATTTCGCGCGCAGGCGGCGCCACTCGGCGATGGACGCAGCGACACGTTCACGGATCCCGACGCCGACGGGCCCCTCGCGCAGGGCGGCACACGCACCGAGTTCGCGCCGCAGCGATTCGCAGATCGTTCCACATCGCGCGCACGCGGCGACGTGTCCTTGCAGACGCTTGCAGTCCTCCGCGCGCAGATCGCCTTCGGTCTCCTGCGACCACGCTTCGATGACGTCGGGGCATCGCGACGCGGTCGCCGCAGCATCCCTGCGAGCCGGCGAGATCGCGGGGGCGAGGGCTGCGTGCAGTGCGCGTCGCGCGCGATGGAGCCTGCTCTTCAACGCATCGACGCCGATCCCGAGCGCGGCCGCTGCTTCCGGTGCGGTCAGCCCTTCGGCATCACGGAGCAACAAGACTTCGCGGTGGTCATCGTCGAGTGAAGCCAGCGCGCGCTCGATCGCATCGCGCAACTCGGCTCGAGACGCAGAAGACTCGGGATCGAACGCCGAGTCGGCGGCATCGTCCGCCTCGTCGAGCGATTGCGTCGGTCGGTTCTTGGCACCGCGGCGCCGATGCGAACAT
>CBIHQZ010000640.1:0-4737 GCA_966212315.1 uncultured Myxococcales bacterium | reverse complement strand
CGCGCAGGCGAAGCTTAGGAGTCGTTGCCGCGGGTTCACCCGCCGGGAATCCGTCTCTCCCTCCGACGCCCGCGCGAATCGCGTGAACGCGAAGCGTCGTCGAGAGAGGGCTGAGTGAGCTTCGACGTGGTTGAGAGACGGGCTGAGTGAGTTGTCGACGTAAGCGTCCCGACACTCGCGAGGTCGCCACTCGCGCCGATCGGGTCGCCCCCTCTCTCGACGTCGCATCGGTCTTCGCGCGCGCCGACGTTGCGACGGAGGGAGAGGGGGAACACGAGTCACCGGTCGCGGTGGATGGGGGGTGAGGTCTATCCGACCTTCGGCCGCTTGATCACCGCGCTGTCCACCACCGGCAGCGGAAAGCCCGGGCGTGCGAACAGGTAGCCCTGACCGTAGTGAATGCCGATGTCGCGCAGCGCTTCGTACTCTTCGACGGTCTCGATGCCCTCGGCCACGACATCGGCGCCGAGATCGATGCAGAGACGCACCACGCCTGCCACCAGCTTCTGCTGCCGCGAGCCGTGCTGCACGCCTTCGATGAGCCCGCGATCGAGCTTCACCACACGCGGTTCGAGATCGGCGATGCGCTTCAGGTTCGAATAGCCGGCCCCGAGATCGTCGACCACCAACTGCACGTTGCCGCGCGAACGCACGTCGTTGAGCACATCGTAGCAAAGCTCGAAGTGCGTCATCGGCACCGACTCGGTGATCTCGAGATAGATGTCGTGATCGTGAAAGAACATCGGGTCGTCGGGGCGGACGAGCCAGCGCTCCTGCAACTCGAGCGGATGCACGTTGAGAAACAGCGGCTTGCCCGAACAGAGCGGCACCGCGACCTCGCGGATCATGCGACCGAGACGCCCGGTGCACTGATCACTCGCGGCGCGTTCGAACAGAGCGGGCGGATACTTGAATGCCGGCAGACTGCAGCGAACGAGTGCTTCGTATGCAAACACGTGCAGCGTGTCGAAGTGCACGATCGGCTGGAACACCACGCTGAGATCCTGCGCGCGCACGAAACGCTGGAGCGCCGCCATCGAGTCGTGCGTCTTGCGCGTGTCCGGCGAGAACGGCGTCGCCTGGAACTGGTTCGTGGCATGAGCGACCGGCGCCGCAGTCTGGTTCGATGGCCTTTTCTGCATCGGGTAGTCGCGAACATTCTACTCAAGCGCGCGTGTGAACGGGTGCCGATAGTTCTAATTTTCCGTGTAGGTGCACACGCGCGACCGTGTGTGATGACGTACCGCATTGCTCGGACGCGGCCAGCTCGCTGCGAGATCGCGTCGAGCCGATCAGTCGCGCCGTTCGACGACGACCCGCGCGATCAGTCCGCGTTCCATCTCGATGTGCGTCACGCCCGACATGCCGGCGCCGTCGCTTCCATGCATCGACCATCCGACCGTGACGCTGTTGCCGTCGGCGCGGATGTACTCGGGGACGGTTTCGTCGTCGCGATCGTGAAAGGCGCGCGCAAAGAACTCGCCGACCTCGCGGTAGCCGTGATGCGCGGTCGACTCTTCGCCGTTTCGCGTGAACGGCTCGACCAGCGTCGGCTCGCGCACCATGAACGCCAGCACGCCTTCGAGGTCTTCGGCATTGATGCGTCGATAGAATGCCGCCACCGCCTGCTCGGCATCGGTGATCACGATGGGCCGCGGATGCGCCGGAATGCGCGGACCGCCGCACCCCGCGAGCGCCACGCACGCAGCCGTCGCGATCGACGCGAGGTGACGGACACCGGGGGTGAAGGTCGTGCGAATCATCGGCGCGAAGGTCTGCGATTCGCGTGCGCTATGTCAAAGCCCGTCGACTATACTCGCGCGCATGTCTGACCCCGCCGCTGCGATCACGGCACTCAAGGCCGCAGTGAAGTCCGCGATCGGTCTCGCGCGCGAGACGCGCTGGGACGAGTTCTATTCGGTCTACGGACAGCTCTTCGCGAGCCCGGAGTTCCCGCAGAACAAGCCCGAGGATCAGCGGCAGGCACTCAAGCTGATGATCATGACCAAGGGTCTCCCGGCGCCCACGTCGCAGGCCGGGATCTATGCGTACCAGTCGGCGTGGTACGCGCTGTCGCGCCTCGTCGCGGAGATGCGCCAGCCGCTCGACTACGAACTTCTCGGCATCACGCACCTGCGTCTCGGCGACGAGCCGGGTGCGCAGAAGGTCTTCCAGGCGGGGCTCGAAATCTCGCAGGCCGCGAACGACGGCGACACGTGCGGCGTGTTCCTTCGGCACCTCGCGAATTTCTAGACCCCTCCCCGCGCTGCCGCGCAGCCCCTCCCCGAACGACACTTCGCGAGACGAACCCGGGAGTGTCGTCCGAAGAGGGGCTTGCGTGGCTTGCTGGCGTGGGTGAGTGGAGATGGGGACCTACTCGGTAGAGCGCGCCGTTCGCGCCACTGCGCTTTGACCCCTCTCTGCCAACGTGACTGAGACACCGACCGGCCGCGAGTTTACGGAGCGGGGCGAGTCTGGGATTCATCATGACGATGGCTGCGAAGGACACGAAGAAGTCGGCACCCACCGAGGTCGCGGAGAAGGCGACGCGGAGGCAGTACACGAATGCATACAAGCTCGAGGTGATTCGCGAAGCGGAGCGGTGCACCGAGTTCGGCGCGATCGAAGCGATGCTGCGTCGGCGAGGGTTGTACAGCTCGCATCTAACGAACTGGCGCCAGGCGGAAGCGCGCGGCGAACTCCGTGAGCCCGGTGTGCGCAAGCGCGGTCCGGTGCCGAAGCCGGTCGATGCACGTGACCGCGAGATCGCCGAACTGAAGCGTCAGAACGCCAAGCTTGCGGCGCGCGCCGAGCGTGCCGAGACGCTAGTCGAGATCCAAAAAAAAGTGGCGGAGCTTCTCGGGACGCCGCTGCCCGAAGAGAGGGACGCGAAGCGATGATCGCCGTGATCAACGCACACGCTGCCGCGCTCGGCGTCGCCGCGTTGTGCGCGGCACTGGGGTTCTCGCGAGCGACGTTCTATCGCTCCTTGTCGCGCGCGTTCGGTCCGGTGCGCCCGCGCTCGTCGCCACGCGCGCTCAGCGGCGAGGAGCGGCAACGCGTGATCGATACGCTGCACACGCCGCGCTTCGTCGACAAGGCGCCCGCCGATGTGTGCGCGACGCTGCTCGACGAAGGCGCGTACCTCTGTTCCGAGCGAACCATGTATCGCGTGCTCGCGGCGAATGGTGAAGTACGCGAACGCCGCGATCAGCTGCGCCACCCTTCGTACGCAGCACCGCAGTTGCTCGCGACGCGGCCCAACGAACTCTGGAGCTGGGACATCACGAAGCTGCTCGGGCCGGCGAAGTGGACCTACTTCCACCTGTACGTGATTCTCGATGTGTTCAGTCGAATGGTGGTCGGCTGGATGGTCGCGGCGCGCGAGTCGAACCAACTGGCGGAGAAGCTGATTCGCGAAACGTGTGCGCGACAGTCCATCAAGCCCGCTCAGCTGACGATCCACGCCGATCGTGGATCGTCGATGACGTCGAAGACAGTAGCGCTGTTACTCGCTGACCTCGGCGTCACGAAGACGCACTCGCGACCGCACGTCTCGAACGACAACCCGTACTCGGAAGCGCAGTTCAAGACGCTGAAGTACCACCACACCTTCCCCGACCGGTTCGGGTCGCTCGAAGACGCGCGCACGCACTGCAGCGCGTTCTTCGACTGGTACAACGATGAACATCACCACGCGGGAATCGGGATGCTCACGCCGTCCGACGTACACCATGGACGCGCCCTTGCGCGGATCGAACAACGCGCGCGCACGCTCGATGCTGCATACGCGGCGCATCCCGAGCGCTTCGTGAACGGCACACCACGTCCTGCCTCTGCGCCGACTGAAGTCTGGATCAACAAGCCTTCGCCTCCAGCGAACGAGCAGAAAACAGAGCAGACCCGCGCCACGCCCGCGAGCGCGTCCAAGCCCGCGCCCGCGAGCGCCGCGCAGGCGAATGCGCTCACGAAGACTGACGACCGAGCGCTCGCTGCCCAGACCACCGGAACGCAGGGGGATGACATCCCCCTGCACCCCCTGTCGGTTCCTCCTCGCGGCGATTCGCGGCGAATCGCCGATCGTCGAAACCTCACCACGCCGACTGCGACGGGGGTGGCTCACTAATCTGAACTGAAAGGTGTCTCAGATTCGTTGACAGGTTCCGGTCTGGGCTCGACGACTGGATTGAGCTGCCGAAGTCCGAGGCGAGGACAATCGACACGCGCGCTCGGGCCTTGTTGTCGCAACCGGGCATTCCGTCGACGTATCTCAGCGATTACGAGAAGCGATGCCATCATCCGTACCAGCACGAGGATCTCGAAGGCGGAATGGACTCTCTTCGCGCGTTGGTCGCCGACATCGACGCTCACCTCTTTCCGTCGCTCGGTTCAGTCGTTCATGGGGATACGCTCGCCGACCTGCTCGATCAGGCCGACAGCCTCGTCGGCGCGAAGGGCTATCTCCCCGCTGTGATGCTCGCGGGCGGAGTGCTCGAGGCGCACCTTCGCTACCTGGCGGCCGCTCGAAACCTGACAGTCGCGAAGTCCTCGATCGGAGGATTGAACGAGCAGCTGTACGCCGCGAACGTCTATCCGAAGGCGAAGCACTCGCTCATCGCCACGTGGGCGAACCTTCGCAACATCGCCGACCACCTAAATCAGACCAGAGTCGACGAGACGATCGCGCTCACGATGTGCGTCGGCGTTCGATCGTTCATAAGCGAACACCCCGCGTAA
>CBIHQZ010000639.1:0-4753 GCA_966212315.1 uncultured Myxococcales bacterium | reverse complement strand
CCGCGTCGGTCATGACCTCCCAGAGACCATCGGAACAGGCGACGATGCGATCGCCCTCACGCACCTCGATCGGGCCCGTCACGTGGTATTCGAGCGTCTTCGGGTCGCCGACCGACTGCATCAGGACATTCGCCTTCGAATGCTTTTTGGCCGCTTCGTCGTCGATTTGGCCGAGGTCGACGAGGCTCTGGACGAGCGTATCGTCCCGCGTCAGTCGTTGGGCTGCTCCGTCGCGGATGAGATAGGCGCGCGAGTCGCCGACATGCCCCACCCACGCTGCCTTCGCGCTGCCGAGCACGATGAGCGCGGTGCTTCGCATGTCGCGCAAGCGGGGCCGCGACTTCATCTCGTCTCGCACAGCGCGATGCGCGGCGTGCAGCGCGCCCTGCAGCAGGACACTCGGATCTTGCGAATGGTCGACCTGGCCGAAGTAGTCACTGCTCGCCGTGACGACCCGCTCGCTCGCGACCTCTCCGCCGGCATGACCTCCGGCACCGTCGGCAAGAATGATCACCTCGAGCGGACCACACACGAGGACTGCACAGGCATCCTCGTTGTCCTCACGTCCACCCGCGTCCGTACGAGTGCCGACTTCGACGGTCTCCATCATGCGCGCGAAAGATACTCGATTGAACGCACGCATTGCGATCGAGAACCTGCACTGCGCGTCGGCTGATTTCACGGTTGGCCGGACAGGGGCGTGACGGAAACTGTCCAGTGATGCTCGAGACAGCCGAGTCTGAAACCCGTGAAGAACTCCAGGCTCGTCGTTTCCCGCAGCCGCATGTATCATCCGGGGGCCCACCGGAGAGAGAGCAACGTGACAGAAGCGAATGCCGAGCGCAGCGCGGATACCAATACGTCTTCGAGCAGGCTGATCGGTAAATACCAGATCATCGGCAAGCTCGGCAAAGGCGGCATGGCCGAGGTCCTGCTCAGCCTTCAGCACGATGAAGGGAGCGACTTCAAACGGCTCGTCGTCGTGAAGAAGATCCTCGACGAACTCGTAGACGAGGATCCTCAGTTCCTGAAGATGTTTCTCGACGAGGCTCGACTCGCGGCGCGTTTGAGTCATCCGAACATTGTGCAGACGTTCGAAGTCGGTGAAATCAATCACACGCCATTTCTGGCGATGGAGTTTCTCGACGGACAAGCGCTCAACGTTGTTCAGCGCCGGGCCAAACAAAAGCAGTTCCAGATTCCCGTCGAGGTTGCGCTTCGCATCGCGGCCGATGTTCTCGAGGCGCTGCATTACGCGCACGAGCTCAAGGATTTCGATGGGACGCCGTTGAGCGTCATTCATCGCGATGTGACACCGTCGAACGTGTTCGTGAAATACGACGGGCTCACGAAGCTGGTCGATTTCGGCATCGCAAAGAGCGCCACACAGCGCGAGAAAACCAGAGCCGGCACGCTGAAGGGGAAGGTGCCGTACATGGCGCCCGAACAACTGCGCGACGAGGGTGTGAATCGCGGCGTGGACGTCTGGGCGGTCGGGGTCGTGTTGTGGGAGACGCTAGCGACCGAGCGATTGTTTCTCGGGAAGAACGACTTCGAGACCGTGCAGAACGTCATGGCGAAGAAGATCCCGCTGCTTTCCGAGCGGCGGTCCGACATTCCGGCCTCCCTCGACAAGGTCATCGCAGAGGCGCTCGACCGCCGTCCCGGCTCTCGCTTCCAGACGGCGCTGGAGTTCAAAGAGCGCCTCGAGGACGAGGCCATGAAGATGGCGAAGCCGCTCCGCGCCAGCGCTGTTGCCAAGTCGATGGAGCAGATGTTCGGCGACGTCATGGAGCAGAACAAGAAGCTCGTTCGCGACTTTCTCGAGAAGGGTTCGAAGACTCGGGACGTGATCCGGGTACGCAGTACCGGAACGATGGAAATGGCACTGCCATCGGAGGACAAGAGCATCGAGCTTGGTTCGAATCCGAGCCATTCGCTGTCGCGCGCGACGGGTGGTGGTTCGGCAGAAGACCCGACGACGGTGTTCGTACCGCCGGATCTGTTGACGGATGAGGACACGTCGTCGGGGCCGAAAAAGCCGCCGACGCCAAGTCGCAGCTCCGTGCCGGTTCGCGCGGTCAGCCTTCCGCCCCCGGCCAAGAGTCTCCGTCCCCCGCCTAGCGAGTCGCGAACTGACGTCACGCCCCACGACGACGATGACGAGTTCGAACCCCGGCCGGCTTGGCATTGGGCCGTTCTCGTGATTGCGCTGCTGACGGCCGGGACCGCGGTCTATTTGCTGCTGTTGAAATAACCTTCTTCGAACTTTCCGCGGTGATTTCGAAGACGGAGACCGCATCGCGAATCCAACACGATTGCGATCGGATTGTGGCAATTCGGACCAACTGATGTCAGTCTTTTCAGGCGCATCGTGATGAGCCTCGAAGCCGGCCACGACGGAGTTTCGGTTCGGTACTGCGCGCTAACCGAAGCCGCGGGCCAACTGATCAACGAGGACACCTGCCTCGCTGTCGAAACGACTCGTGGCGCGATCATCATCGTCGCGGACGGAGTCGGTGGACAGGCGCGCGGTGAAGTCGCGAGTGATCTCGCGGCGCGCGCCGCGAACGAGTACCTGATCGATCCCGCGCGGCCGTTCGGCACCGACGCGATCGAAGGCGCTCTCGCTCTCGCTCAGGCGCGGCTGCGAGACGAGATCGATCGTATGCCTCGGGCTCGGACGATGCGGACCACGTTGCTCATCGCACAAGGCACTCGCGAGAGTCTGTGGATCGGACACGTCGGGGATTGCCGCGCGTACTTGATTCGCGACGGACGCGCCGAACGCCTGACGCGCGATGACACCCTCGTCCAGACGTTGCTCGATCTCGGTCAGATCGATGAGAAGGGCGCGCGATCGCATGCGAAGGGCAACGTGCTCCTGCAGTCGCTCGGCGATCCGAAGGATCTCGAATTTCACGTCACGGGTCCGGTGAGCATGCGAGCAGGCGACGTGCTCGTTGCTTGCTCGGACGGACTCTCCGACGTGCTCGAGGATCACGAAATCGCGGCGGCCGCGACGTCGGGAAAGAGCGATGCGATCGCGCGGCGACTCATGGACGAGGCGCTTGGCCGTCACGCCCCGGACAACGTCAGCGTCGGTGTCATGGTGTGGCGTCGAAGCGAGCGCGGCGTGTCGATCGCGGCGCGTCGACAGAAGGCGGCACGAGCGCCGAGGCGTGATCCATTTCGCATGGTGGCAGTCGTCTGCATCGCGGCGTTGATTCTGCTCGCGCTCTTCGCTTTCTACAGGCGCCAGCATCGGCACGTCGTGTCGGCAGCATCGGCATCTCGGATCGCCGCGGTCGGCTAGCGAAATGGTGATGCCCGGGCGTCGAGTACTTGCTTGGCTCGGCGTCTCGTTGGCGATGACCGCGACGACATGCGGTCCCTCGTCGCCGCGCTGGCAGTCGGTACAACAGGAACTGCCCGGGGCGATTCTTTCCGTCTGGGGTACTTCCTCGCACGACGTGTATTTCGCGGGCAGCGATGCCCTGGATGGGTCGGGTCCCGAGTTGATCCACTTTGACGGCACGCACTGGCGTCGGATCCCGACCGGCCTCGCGAGGGGCGATCTGTGGTGGGTGGCAGGTACGGGCAACGACCTGTACGTCGTCGGCACTGGGGGCGTCGTACTCCATTACGACCGGAGCGCGTTGACACCCGAGCGCATGACGACTCCCGACGACCAGACAACCTTGTTCGGTTTGTGGGGCACGTCGTCGTCGAATCTGTGGGCCGTCGGCGTGCGAGTCGACACGGCCGGCGCTGTGTTTCCGACCCTCTGGCAGGTCGAGAATGGTCGTTGGATCGATCGCAGTGCAACGCTCCCGTCGACGGTTTCCTCGGTGCGACTCTTCAAGGTCTGGGGCACCGATCCGACGAATGTCTGGGTCGTCGGTGAGAACGGAACGCTGCTGCACTTCGACGGGAGTCGATGGGCTGCGGTTGCGAGCGGAACGACTGCTCGGCTCCTGACGGTCAACGGTGCAGGGGCGCTCGCAGTGGCGGTCGGTGGCCGTGGCACGGCCGTCGTGCTCGAGAACAGCGGGTCGGGCTGGCTCGACGTTTCGCCGGATGCGGCGCCGGCGATGAACGGTGTGTTCGTGGTCGACGCAGACAATGCCATCGCGGTGGGAATTTCGGGCGCGGTGCTTCGTCGTCGCGACGGTGCGTGGCGCGCCGATGCGGAGCAGGTGCCGACGTTCCTGGATCTACACTCGGTGTGGGTCGACGCAGAGGGTGGGACGTGGGCAGTCGGCGGTCAGATCGCGAGTGCACCGTTCGGGCAAGGCGTCATCTATCACGACGGCGCTGCAGTACCGACCGGTGCAATCGAACCATAAAGAGGCTCAGGCCGCGGCCGACTGACCTCGCTCTGTCGCGACGATCTGACCGTTCTCCATGCGAACCAGCTGATCGGCGAGATCGAAGTACCGATCGTCATGTGTGATGACGACAAGGGTCTTTCCGCGCGATTTCAGGTCAGGAAGGATGCGCCGATAGAAAACGTCTTTGAACGTCGGGTCCTGGTCCGCGGCCCACTCGTCGAAGAACATCACCGGCTTGTCTTCGAGACATGCCGCGAGGAGCGCGAGTCGCTTGCGCTGGCCGGTCGACAGATCGGTGGTCGAGAAGACGCCGTTCGTGATGGTGACCTTCTTGTCGAGATGAAGGTCGCGCAGCAGTTCGGTTCCGCGCGCGGTCTGCTCGGCCGACGGGATGCGGGCGAGATCGTCGAAGAGATAGA
>CBIHQZ010000638.1:0-4757 GCA_966212315.1 uncultured Myxococcales bacterium | reverse complement strand
ATCGACGCCGCGTGACGGCTCCAGGGGCGATCGTCGTTTGCGCCGGTCAGGAGCTTCGAGCCGATCACCATTTCGCACTCGTTGCGCTCGAGCAGATCGAGTGCGGTGCGGTAGAAGTCGGTCAGGCAGAGATCGATCTCGTCACACACGACGAACTCGCCGCGCGCACGCAAGATCCCCTCGCGCATCGCCTTGCCGTAGTTCGGTTCGCCGAGCGAGAAGATGTTGACCTCGGGGTAGCGCTCCGCGAGTTCCTTGCCGATCTCGACCGTGCGATCACGCGAGCCGTTTTCCGCGAGGATGATCTCGTAGACGAAGTCGAAGTCCTTGAGGCGCTCGCGCAAGTCGACGACGGCGGCGTGAAGGATGCGCTCTTCGTTGTAGACCGGGATCACGATCGACACGCGCGGCCGCGCGGTCTCCTGAGTGCTCATGATGCGCGGAATAGTGAACGCCCCCCGGGGGTGTCAAGCCAGGTCCGGCGAACGGTCGCAGCGTGGGGGCGAACGGTCGCGACGAGGGCTGTTGGTCAGCGCGCGACGATGGCCGGGACGAACGTCCGGCCGCCATCGCCGGAGCGGAACGCGTACGTCTCGCGGGCGGTGACGAACAGCGCGACGGTCTGGTCGCGGGCGGCGAGGCGCAGGTCGCGGGCAGGGACCGCATCACCGACGAAGCGACTGTCAGCGACCGCGCCGGTAGCGGTATCGACGGTGCGCACCCGAACGGTCGACTCGCCGGTCACGTCGCCGAGCACGAGCTGCCCGGCGGTGCGGGTCATCGCGTAGGTAGGCGAGACGGGGAGGTCGTCGCGGACGGTGCAAGCGGCGCTGGTGCAGTGGGCGAAGCGCACGGGGCCCGTTCCCTGCGCGAGGGTGATGCCATGGGTGTCGCATGCGACGCGTGGCGGCGGGTCGATCGGAAGCGAGATCTCCGGGCCGCGAATCAACGTGTGCGCGCCGGTGGTGGCGAACAGTGTTCCGCCCGATCGGTCGCCGGCGACGACGTAACTCGTTCCTCCCGAGACGTAACAAGGAACGATGCGACGGTCCTCGCGTCGCATGCGCGGCGAAGACCAGCGTGCGACGACGGCCGGTCGCGCGCTCGGCGTGAATCGCTCGTCGAGCGAGAGTGCGAGGAGTGTGGCTGTTGCGTGGGTCCGGCTGTCGATCCACGCGAGAACGCCGCCGCCGTGCGCATCGCCGAGGAGCGCTCGATCCGATGCAAGAACATCGACGGAAGCGGGGAGGGGATGGCGCTGGATCGTGCCGTCGTTGTCGACGAGCAACGCCGAGCCGCGTGGGTCGAGTTGCGTGGCGACGGCCGCGGTCGCACCGACGTAGTAGTCACGCGTTGCGTCCGCGTCGCCAGCGACGGTCATCACGATGCGCGCGTCGGCAGCATCGACGAGGGCTCGCGTACTCTGCGGCGCGCGCTGCCACAACGCGACATGCGGGCCGCGCTCGCTCGTGACGAACGCCGCGTAGCGCGGGTCTGCGATCTGCGGGAGGTCGACGTGCGCGCATTCGATCGGCGCATCGGCGGGGGTGAGCGCCCAGCGGCAGAACCCCGTGCGTGATCGCTCGTCACGCATCGCGATCGCGAACGACTCGGGCGTGGCGGTCACATCGAGCAGGTCGGCGGACGTTCCGAAGGGCAGCGCGACCGGTGTCGGCGGCGGCGGCGTCGCATCGGCGGCGCGCGGCGTGCGCACATGGCGTGGCGCTTCGGCGGGCGGGAGTGATTGGCCATGCGCGCGCGCGAACGATTCCACCGCGCGGCGCAGGGTGAAGTACGACTCGAGCCATTCGGGCGCACTCGGGTGACCGCGCCGCACGTGCTCGGTCCAGAACACCGCTTCGCCGAGGCCGTTCTCCGCGTGACGAATCGCGGCCGCGAGCGGGTCGGCGAACGGATCGTCGCCGTGCATGTCGTCGGCGGTGTGCTCGAGACGGGTGAGCGCGGTCGCACACGAGTGCGGCCATGCGTCGTCGCCGGTCCCTTGTGCGAGAGCCATCACGCGCGCGGGGGCTTCGCTGTCGGTGGGGGTCGGCATCTGCAGGATGCACCCTTGGAAGCGGGCGAAGTCCGTCACGACGAGACGCGTGGCAGAGCGTGCGCGGGCGCGAATGATCGCGTTGCGGACGAAGTACGTTCCGACGGTCGCGAGGCCGATCGCGAGTCCCCAGCGTCCGAGCGCCGCGAGCCGTGAAGAGCGTTGCTCGGGTTCGACCGGGGCGTTCGTCACGCGCGGAGTGTAGGCGAGTCTCGATGACGCGGGTGGCGATACTGCGCGCTCGCTCCCGTCACGCTGCGACGAACTCGACGAGCGTGATTTCCTGCCGTGCACCGAGGCGATTCGGAGGGCCCCAATACCCGGCACCGCGATTCACGTAGAGCGCCATCGAACCGACGCGATAGTGCCCGGCGAAGTACGGTTCGACGCGACGAACGAGCCACGCGAGCGGAACGAACTGCCCCGCATGGATGTGCCCCGAGAGCTGCGCGGCGATGCCGAGCGCGGCAGCGTGCGGCGCATCGGACGGACGGTGCGCGAGCAGCACCGATGCGTCGTGCGGTCCCGCGGCGTCGAGCGCGAGAGTGATCATGCGGCGTCGATCGGTGGCGCGCGGATCGGACGCTTCGTCGTGCACGCCGAGCAATGCGATCTGCTGACCGTCGTGTTCGATCGTGTGCGAGTCGTTCTCGATGACGCGCAACTGTCGCGCGTTGAACCACGCGATCCATTCGCTCGCGCCGTAGAAGTACTCGTGGTTGCCGGTCACGACGAACACGCCCTTCGCTGCGCGGAGCGACGCGAGCGGTGCCACCTGATCGCGCAGCTGTGCAACGGAACCGTCGACGAGATCGCCGGTGAGCACGATGACGTCCGCTCCGAGTGCGTTGACCGCCTCCACGAGTGCAGCCACGTATTCGCGACGGATCGTCGGTCCGACGTGGAGGTCACTCACTTGCGCGATTCGCAACGGGCGATCGCCGCGCAGTCCGCGCAGCGCGATTCGTTCGGTGCGCACGACGGGCTGCGCAAGGGCGACGGCGTATCCCGTGAGCGTGCTTCCGGCCGCGATGGCACCGACCGTCGCGTTCAGCCCGTTCAAGAGCGCAGCGCGCCGGTCTTCGTCGACCCGTCGGGCCGGCGATCGCAGGCGTTCGAATGCGCTCCACGACAACCATCCGAGATCGCGAACCGCGAGCACGAATGCAAGGGTGATGCAGAACCCGACGTCGGCGAATGCGAGGTGCGCGATCGGCACCGACAACGACGCGATCGACGCGGGCGCACGCAAGGTCGCGACGAGGGTCGCGGGCAGCAGGAGGATGTTGAGCGCGAGTGCGATGGTCACCGCATTGCGCGGACGCGGCCTCGCGCGCAGCGGCGGGATGAAACGCGCGGCGAAGTACGCGTGAGTCAGCAGCGTGGCGATCGTCGCGATCGTGAAGTACTCGAGCACTCACGAGCGTCGTAGCACCGATGCGGCCCTCGGTGCGCGTCGCAGCGGGCGATCAGAACTGCGCGCCGATGGTCGCTTGTAGATCGGTGTCGAAGAGAAAACGCGGCCAGAGAAACTGGAATCGCAGTTCGACCCCGACATGGATGTTCGGATGGAACGCGTACTCCGCGCGCGCGCCGAAGTGCACGTTCTGAAGCCCCGTGATGATGTGACCGGTCTGGATTCCCGCCATCGCTGCCGTCGGTTCCGGGGCACGCGCCTGGATCTGACCGACGCCGATGCCGAGCAGCGCCATCGCCGAGAACCCGTCGCGACGGAAGTGATCGCCGACGAAGAGGTAATAGCCCTCGACGCCGATGAGCATCATCGAGAGCGCAGTGCGCGGCCCCGAGTCCGGTTGGATTCGTAGACTCGCGCCGATCGCGATGCGCGGCAGCACGTGCACTCGCGCAGTCAGGGTGAAGTAGCCGGTGAGCGCAGCCCCCGACACGTTGGTCGGACACGAGAACCCGGTCTGACACCGCACGTTGCCATTGGGCATCGTCGGATCGACCGGCATGTCGGCTTCGTCGTAGGCCGGGCTTCCGCCGACCGCTGCGATGCCGAGACCGCCGCCGAGATCGATCGCGATCAGCGGGTAGTTCCGTGCGCCAGATGCGGATGCGGTGCTGCTGCTCGAACTGCTCTGACTCGCGCGGCACGTTCCCCCATCGCAGCGCAGCCCGGGGGCGCACGCCTCCGTGTCGCTGCAGGTCCCGCCCTCGGTCGAGGCGGGGTTCGGATTCGCGCATTGCGACGGCGGGAGTTCACCGGGCAACGACACTGCAGGACGCGAACGCTGCGCGACGATTTCGACGCGCAACGGTGACTCGTCGTTCCCGGCTTCGGAGAAGGGGACGTCGTTCTGGTCGTAGGCCCAGACGTAGTACTCGACCGCTGGCGAGAGAACCGCAGTGCACGGAATCGTCGCGCCCCAGCCGCGCGCGACGCGTTCCATCGGCAGGGTTTCGAATCCGGAAGCGCCCGCGCGACGGTAGAAGAGATCGACGCGAACGGCGGCGTTGACCCCTGTTTCGACGTAGATCGGCGTCGGCGTGCGAACGAGTTGTTCCTGCACCGCGGTGTGGAGCAGGTGTTGCGACGGGCGCGGGGTGTTGCCGCGACGCGCGCGATTGAAGACCGTGGTGATGTCGGGCGTCGCGACGACGGGATCGATGGTCGCGCCGCGATCCGCCGCCAACGCTGCAGTGAACGCGCGCAAACCCGCGTCGCGATCGTTGCGCC
>CBIHQZ010000637.1:0-4758 GCA_966212315.1 uncultured Myxococcales bacterium | reverse complement strand
GTCAGGCCGGATCGAACGTGTTCCTTCGTCGCGAGGGAACGCTGATGGCCGTGAAACTGGTCGAAGCTTCGTTCCCGGCCTACCAACAGGTCATCCCGGCGAGCAGCGATCGTTCGGCGCGTGTGTCGCGTGGCGGTCTGCTCGAGGCACTGCGCGCGGTGTCGCTCGTGTCGTCGGATCGCACCAGTGGCGTGAAGCTTCAGTTCACCGCCAGCAAGCTCACCGTCTCCAGCGAGAATCCCGATGTCGGCGCCGGCACCGACGAGATCGAGACCGATCTCACCGGCGAGCCGCTCACGATCGGCTTCAACTCGCGCTACCTGATCGACGTGCTCGGCGCGCTCTCGACGGACGACATCGTTCTCGAGATGTCGGGCGAACTCGATCCCGGTGTGGTCCGCCCGGCGAACAGCGAAGACTTCGTCGGCGTGATCATGCCGATGCGTATCTGACCGTCTGCTGCGCGTGACCTCGTGCCGTTCGCGTTGCGCATCGAGCGGCTCCGCATCGACGGTTTTCGCAACCTCCGTTCGATCGACCTGACCCCGGCGCCCGGCGCGAATCTCTTCGTCGGCGCCAACGGTCAGGGCAAGACCTCGCTCCTCGAAGCCATCGATTACGCCTGCACCCTGCGCTCGTTTCGCGGCGCACTGCGCGCGCAACTGGTCGGGCACGACGTGAAGCGCGCCGAGGTCCGCCTCGATGCGTCGGGCGATCCGCTCGGACACGCGTTCCAGGTCGTCGTGCAGCGCAGCGGGCGCGAGATCCTGCTCGACGGCAAGCGTCCCGAACGCGCGGTGCAGTACTACGGCAACGCGGCGTGCGTGGTGTTCCACCCGGAGGACCTCGAACTCGTTCGCGGCGGGCCCGACATCCGCCGACGTCTGCTCGATCGGATCCTGCTGCGAGTCGTCGACGGCTACGGCGAAGCGATGCGCAGTTACACCCGTGCGCTGCGTGCGCGGAACACCTTGCTTCGTGACGCACAGCCGGACCTTCGCGCGATTGCCGCGTTCGATGCGCCGCTCGCACGCTTCGGCAGCTTTCTCGCGCGTGAACGCGTGGTCCTCACCCAGGAGCTGCTCCCTGCAGCGCGTGCCGCTGTAGCCGACGTCGCATACACCGACGACACCGTGTCCCTGCAGTACCGCTCGCGCGTGCCGCTCGAAACCGACGCCTACCGCGAAGAACTCGCCCGCACCGTGGGCAACGACATCGCGCGCAAGTCCACGCAGATCGGTCCGCACGCCGACGACGTCGCAATCGCCTGGAGCGGTCGTTCCGCGCGCGTGGTGGCCAGTCAGGGGCAGACTCGCGCGCTCGCACTCGCACTGCGGCTCGCCGAACTCGAGGTGCTGCAGGCCCGTTCGGGGCGCATTCCGTGGCTGCTTCTCGACGACGTCTCGAGCGAACTCGATCGTGAACGAACGCAGCGACTGTTCACGCGCGTGGCGTCGTTGAGCGCCCAATTGTGGGTCACCACGACGGACCCGGCGATCGCCGATCTCATCCCGCACGCGGCCCGTTTCACGGTGCGTGCGGGAGGGGTCGAACGCGACGTCACCAACGGCTGACGGAACGCTGTACGAGGCTTGCCGTTCGAGGGTGGCAAAGGTATATTTTCGCGCGGAAATTACCGAGAAATATTGATGACCAACCCCTCGTCTTCCGGTCCGACCACGCCCCCCTCCGCCACCCCGTCCGTTCCGCCCGCCGGCACCACGCCGAAGGCGTACGACGAACGCTCGATCAAAGTGCTCGAAGGTCTCGAAGCGGTGCGTCAGCGACCGGGCATGTACATCGGCGACGTGCACGACGGCACCGCGCTGCACCACCTTGTGTGGGAAGCGGTCGACAACGCGGTCGACGAGCATCTCGCGAAGGACGGTACGTGCACGCACATCTCCGTGAAGGTTCTCGTCGACGGCTCGGTGAGCGTCGAAGACAACGGACGCGGCATCCCCGTGGGCATGCACGAACTCGGTGTCAGCGCGGCCGAGATCGTGATGACGAAGCTTCACGGCGGCGGCAAGTTCGACAACGACAGCTACTCGATCAGCGCGGGAACTCACGGCGTCGGCGTGAGCGCCGTGAACGCGGTGAGCGAGTTTCTCAAGCTGGAGATCTGGCGCGAAGGCAAGGCCTGGTACCAGGAGTACGCGCGCGGCATTCCGCAGGGGCCGCTGCTCGCGACCGGCGAGAGCAATCGCACCGGCACGCGCGTCACGTTCAAGCCGGATCACACGATCTTCTCGATGACCGAGTTCTCGTACGACATCCTCGAGCGACGTCTGCGCGAACTCGCGTTCTTGAACTCGGGACTCGCGATCACGTTCGTCGACGAGCGCCGCGACGCGAAGGAACACCTCTACAGGTACACCGGCGGAATCGTCGAGTACGTGAAGTACTTGAACCAGGGGAAGACGGCGCTCCATCCGGACGTGATCTATTTCCGCGCGGAGCAGGAAGTCGATCTGAAGCAGGGGCGCGGCCGCGTGATCGTCGAAGCGGCGATGCAGTGGACCGACTCGCTGCACGAAGCGCTCGCGTCGTACACGAACAACATCCATCAGAAGGATGGCGGCACGCACGTCACCGGCTTCCGCGGTGCGCTCACCAAGACGCTCAACGCGTACGGCACCGAGAAGAACCTGCTGAAGGAACTCAAGAACCAGCCGCTCTCAGGTGAAGACGTACGCGAGGGTCTCACCGCGATGATCTCGGTGAAGCACCCGAACCCGTCGTACAGCTCGCAGACGAAGGACAAGCTGGTCTCGAGCGAAGTGAAGGGGATCGTCGAGGGGATCGTGGGCGACAAGCTCGGTCAGTTCCTCGAGGAGAACCCGCCGGTCGCGAAGAAAGTCATGGAGCGTTGCGTGCTCAGCTCGATGGCGCGTGCCGCCGCCGCGCGTGCGCGCGAACTCGTGCAGCGCAAGGGCGTGCTCGACATCACGTCACTCCCCGGAAAGCTCTCCGACTGTCAGGAACGCGACCCGGCGAAGTGCGAGCTGTTCATCGTCGAGGGTGATTCCGCAGGCGGGAGCGCGAAGCAGGGACGCGATCGCAAACACCAGGCGATCCTTCCGTTGCGCGGCAAGATTCTCAACGTCGAGCGCGTGCGCTTCGAGAAGGTGCTGCAGAACCAGGAAGTCGGCACGCTCATCACCGCACTCGGCGCGGGCATCGGCGAGATCTTCGATCCCGAGAAGATCCGCTATCACAAGATCGTCATCATGACGGACGCCGACGTCGACGGAAGCCACATCCGCACGTTGCTCCTGACGTTCTTCTGCCGGCAGATGCCGCAGCTGCTCGAGAAGGGATATCTCTACATCGCGCAGCCTCCGCTCTACGGCGTTCGTCGCGGCAAGAAGATGATCTACGTGAAGGACGACGATGCGCTCGCGCGTCATCTCGTCGAAGCCGGGACCGATGGAATGACCTTGTCGACCGACAAGGGGCTCATCAGCGGCGACCAGTTGCGCACGGTGCTGATGGAGCTGCATCGCGGGCGCGGGCTGCTCTCGAAGGCCGAGATGCGCGGTGACACGAAGATCATCGGCGCGGTCGTGCAGGCGAGCGGGCTCGATCGTGACGGACTCGCCGACGAAGCGGCGTTGCGCGCCGGGATCGACCGGATGGAGAAGCACCTCGAGCGTTTCGCGCCCGATGTCCTTCCGCTCAAGGTCAGCTACGAAGACGACGTCGAGCACACTCGCAAGCGCGCGATCGTTCGCACGCGCAACGGCTCGGGCTCACGGACGGTCATCGACTTCAATCTCCTCGACGCCCCGGAGATCCGCGAACTGAACGCGATCCATCGTCGCGCGCGAGAACTCGGCACCCTGCCGTGGAAGCTGATCGACGACGACAAGCGCGAGATCGAGATCGGCCACGTCGACGCGCTCTACGACACGATCGACGCGCGGGGGCGCAAAGGCGCTTACATCCAGCGCTACAAAGGTCTGGGTGAGATGAGCGCCGAGCAGCTGTGGGAGACGACGATGGACCCGGCCCGTCGCATCATGCTGAAGGTTCGCATCGAAGACGCGATCGCGACCGACAAGGTGCTCTCGCTGTTGATGGGCGATGACGTCGAACCCCGCCGGGAGTTCATCGAGCAGAACGCACTCAACGTGCGAAATCTCGACATTTAAATAGGGACGGTCCTGCTTGGTTGCATTGTTGGCGACAGTCCGTCGCCGGACCGCCAGGGCTCTGTAAAGCAGCAGGGGCACCCGCCCGATCGCTGCGAGAGCGCTACGTCTCGTCGACATCCACGTGATAGCGGACCCGGATCGGGTCCGCGGTGCTCGCAGTCGAAGTACGCCCTGACTTCTTCCGCGCCCGCGCCTCGCCACCGAGTCGCGCCATCACCGCGGTGGCCTCTTCGTCGAACTCGCCCGACGCCGCGGCTGCCTGCCCGTAATAGCGACTGACCACGCTCGTATCGAGATCGAGAGCCCGCGCGACGTCGATCTGCGAGCCCGCGTACTCGTGCACCCAGGTCCAGACCACCAACCGCTTCACGCGCGCGCTGAGTCTCGAGCGCGGTCGAATCACGAGCTCACGCGCGTCCGCCTCGCAGTGATCGAGCACCGCGTCGATCAGCGCGCGCACCTTCGGACGCTCGGCCTTTCCCGCGCGCCGTTCCGCGCCGCGAGCCGCGAACGCCACTGCGAACCGATCGCGGTCGCGACGGATGCGCTCGACGAACGCAGTGCTTCCGAACACGCCGTCGCTGAGCCGGTGGCCATC
>CBIHQZ010000636.1:0-4773 GCA_966212315.1 uncultured Myxococcales bacterium | reverse complement strand
GCTTCGAGCGCGGAGCGAGCGCGCTAGGTGCGCACCGCGTTGGTCCCTACGGCGCGAGCCGAAGCGCGGCGCGGACGCCGGCCTCGAGGATCGCGTCGGACTCGACGCGGTCGGGGGTCGCGCGCGCAAGCTGCAGCGTCCCGGCGAGGAGCCCCAGGAACGCAGCGGCGTCCGCCCGTGCCACGTCTCGACCGCGTCGCGCCGAGAGCAAC
Source organism: uncultured Myxococcales bacterium (assembly GCA_966212315.1). Classification (GTDB taxonomy): domain Bacteria; phylum Myxococcota_A; class Polyangia; order Polyangiales; genus CBIHQZ01. The sequence goes on along the minus strand of CBIHQZ010000636.1, from coordinate 4,561 downwards.
GCCGCGAGCACATCGAGTGTCCGCTCGTTGTGGGTCGCGAACGCACGTCGCGTCGCGCGGGGATGGCGCGCCACCTCCGACGCCAGGGCCGCGATCGGGCATCCGGTCGCCGGCGCGTCGCGGTGCGCCGGGCTCAGATACGCGCGAACTGCGGTCTCGAGGTTCCCCCGCGGAATCGCCCGCGTGAATTCCTCGTGACGACTCTGGATCGATCGGAGAAGGGCCTCGCGAACCAGCGCCTCTTTCGACTTGAAGTGCGTGTAGAACGTGCCGACGGTCAGGTCGGCCTCCGCCATGATCTTCGCGAGTCCTACGGCCGCGATTCCGTGTTCTCGAAAGAGCCGAGAGGCGGCTTCGACGATCCGTTCACGCGTCGCATCGTTGTGTTCCGGGGCATATCGCATCGGTTCCTCGTCCAGCGCGCGCGTCTATTTCACTTTGATCACGACCTTGCCTCTTGCTCGTCCGGTTTCCACGTACGACATGGCTTCATTCGTCGATTCGAATGGAAACACCTTGTCCACCACCGGTCGGATGTCTCCGGCGTCGACGAGCGCGGCGAGTCGACGAAGTTGATCGCCGTCGGCTCGCATGAAGAGAAACGAGTATCGCGTCCCGAGGCGCGTTGCCTTTCGTCGCGTGCCCGCACTCAACAGCCGCACGACCAGCTTCACGAACCACGGCGCTCCGATTTCGCGCGCGAAGTCTTCGTCGGGTGGACCTGAAATCGAGACGAGGCGTCCGCCGGCTCGCAACACGCGCAACGACTTCTCGAGCGTCTTGGCATCCTGGCTGTGCAACACGACGTCGTAGTCGTGGAGCAATGTTTCGAAATCGTCTTTCTTGTAATCCACGACGATGTCCGCGCCCAGACTGCGAACAAGGTCGATATTCGATGCGCTCGTCGTGGTCGCAACGCGGGCCCCCAGATGCCTGGCGAGCTGGATCGCAAGGGTGCCGACGCCCCCCGACCCGGCTTGAACGAAGACCTTCTGTCCCCGCTTCAATTGCGCTTTCTCGACCAGCGCCTGCCATGCCGTCAAACCCACCAATGGAATCGAAGCCGCTTCCTCCATCGTGAGAGTTTTCGGCTTCGATGCCACGTCCTTCTCGCGGATCGCGATGCGTTCCGCGAACGCACCGATGCGATGGTCGGCGGGGCGCGAAAAGACCTCGTCGCCGGGTTTGAAGTGCTTCACGTTCGCGCCGACACGAACCACCACGCCGGCGACGTCGTGGCCGAGAACGAACGGCACGCGGTACGGCAGGATCTGTTTGAATTCTCCGCGCCGAAGCTTCGAATCCAATTGATTCACCGCGGCCGCGTGAATCTCGACGAGGACATCTTCCTCGCCCACTTCGGGCTCTGCCACTTCACCGGCCCGGAGCGCAACGTCGCGCCCGTATCGATCCAGAATGAATGCCTTCATGCGCTTCCTCCTCGCCACGGCGACGTCGAGAACCCGCTTCGATCACGGCGCCGCGAGCGCCGCGGTCGACGTCAGCCGGCGAGAAAGTCCAACGCCCGGGCGACGAATTCGTCGTGGAATTGAAAGATGCCGCCGTGCCCGGCATCCGGATAGATCTTCATCTCGCTGTGGGGCAGACGCTTCGCGAGGTCGAACGTATTGGACGACGGCACCATGCGGTCGTGATCACCGTTCGCGACGAACACCGGTTGCCGGATGGTCGACAGGTCGGACGGTTGCTGCAGCCCCCACGCGTGGATCGCCCTCAGCTGCGCGCGAAACGCTCTGATCGAGATCGGCTTGTCGCGATCCTCGGTCCGCTCCTTCAGCCGCTCGATGAATCGCGTGGCCTCACGCCTCCCGTTGGCCGTGGTCGTGAAGAAGAGATAGTGCTTCGGGTCTTTGAAGGTCAGATAGCCCTTGAGCACGTCGATGAACGTGATGCGGGTGACGTTGTCGATGCCGACGCCGCCAGCAGGGCCCGTGCCCGCGAGGATCAGCTTTCGCACAAGCTGCGGCTCCAGCGCCGCGACGACCTGAGCAATCATGCCGCCGAGCGAAAACCCGAGCAGGTCGACCTTCTCGAATCCGAGCGCGCGAATGAATGCGATCGCGTCCCGGGCCATCGCCTCGACGGTGTCGGGCGTCGAGCCGCCAGAGCTTCCGACGCCCCGGTTGTCGAAGGCGATCACGCGGTGCTTCGCGGCAATGCCGTCGACGACACGCGGGTCCCAGTTGTCCAGCACTGCAGCCAGGTGATTCATGAAGATCACAGGCACGCCGGACGCAGGGCCCATGTCGCGATAGGTGAATGCCGTGTCCCCGACCATGACGGTTCGGTTCGGAGCCTTGGCGTACCGGGTCTGCGTCTCCTGGTTCGCGCCGATGCCCCCCGGTGCGACCGCTGTGTGTTCGGCTTTCATTTGTCTGCTCCCCCTCCGTAGTCACTGACGAGGCCGCGACGGCGGCCGCCAGTGCGTCGTGTCGATAGCAGTACAGTCATAATGCCATCGGGGCGTCTGGCAAGGGACCCGCGAGGCGCGAGGGTCGATGGCACCATCGTCGAGCGGGACCGACCGGGCGGGCCGAGACACGACGCACGACTGCGAGGGTGGTCCGCGCACCGCGAAGAATCGCCACGGTCGACGCGGGGAGCGCACAGGAGACCGTCAGCGACAGGGCGCACGCCCAGGCGATTTCCACGTGGGAGCGATCGTGCCGATGGAGCGAGTGGGAACTTCGTGAGGGCCGGCGATCAGAGTGCGAACGGATAGACCACGCGGAACGTGGGCTGCGCGAAAGGCGGCAATTCCGCGGCGCGCGCAGCACGCGCGACACACGACCCCGCCGGCGTCCCGGCGAAGGGCGCGGCGACGATGGCGATCGTGGCGCGGCCCGAACTCGCGAACGTCACCGTCACCCCGACGTCCGTCGCGTGGGCAGGATTGTTCTCGCCCGAAACGCAATCGACGATGGCTTCGCGCACGGCGCTCATCGCCTCGACGACCTCGTCGTGCGTGGGTGTCGCGTGGAGTGAACGCGGCGGTGTCGCGAGCGGTGGATCTTCGTCGGCCACTGCGGCATTCGGCGCGACCGGCGTCGGCGGCGCATGCCGGGCGCAGGCGATCAGGCAATCCGCATCGCCGCTGCATTGCCGCGCGCACGTCGCGCGATCGACGCGCGGTGCTTCGGTCGCCGGCGGATCGACGGGCGCAGTTCGAGTGGCATGTGCCGGCGCTGCGACGGGCCCGTCGCCGGGTGCAGGGTGCGCGATCGTGTTCGCGCGGGAGGTCGCACTCTCGGACGTCGCCGACGCGGGTGCTGCGGTCGGTGTCGCGCTGATCGCGGAAAGCTCGGGAGCTGCCGGCGGGGTGTACGCGATGTCGTTCGGACGCAATTCGAACGGCGCAGCGGGCGTCGTCGGTGCGCCGGGCACGGCAGTGCTCACCGCGAGGGGCGCGGGCGAGGTCGCGGGGGCGGCGGTCGATTCGTGACACACGACGCTCTGCGCGGGCGCTGCCGGCGACGGATGCGAAGACGCGGCGAGCATCAATCGCAGGGTCAGCCCGGTGACGAGGCTTCCGGCGATGAATCCCAGCGCGGCCGAGCCCATCGCAAACTTTCGCGGCGGTGCGGCACTCGCGTCGGTGCTTCCGCCCCGGCGAGGAAGCGGCGAGGGCGGGACCGAGAGCGCCGGCGGTGACAGCGAGATCGTCGCGGCTGGCGTGGCGGCGATGCGCTCGATCGACAGCGGATGATTCGCGGGCGGGGGACGACTCCTCGTCCGCGCGGTGACCGCCGGGCCGGCGAGCGCGGCCAGCGACGGGGCCGAGTTTCTGCGCGGCGGCTCGCTCTGCAGTGTGGGTTTCGACTCGGTACGCTCGTCACGCGGCGGGTCCGGGTCGGTGATCGCGCTGTCGCGCACCGTGATCGGCAGCGGCGGCGGTCTGACGCCGGGCGCTTCGGGCGCAGGCGTCACCGCGGCGTACGCGGGCCCCCCGTCGAGTTCGCGCGCTGCTTCCGCGAACACGCGTTCGCGCGCCACCGGTGCGCCCTTGAGCCACGCGAGGAACGACTCGCTCGACGCCGCGTCGGACGCCGCGCTCGGCGCTGCGAGCACCACGTAGCTTTGCAGTGCCTCGCTCGCGTCGGGTTGAGCCGACGCTCTCGTGCTGCCTTCGCTGTCCGCAGCCAATGCCGCGGCCATCGGTTCGTTCGATTCTCGATTCACGTGCCCCCCTGCCCTGACCGCGCGGAAGCTAGCAGCCTGGGGAGGCGATCGCGAGAACGCCGTGATTTCAGATTGCGCTGGGGATCAGCACCATCGCGAGGCTCGCGAACCGGCCTGGACCACCCGCTACAACGCGAACGGATACACGACGCGGTAGGTGCTCTGCGCGAACGGATCGACTTCGGCTTCGCGTGCTGCCCGCGCGATGCACGACCCGGTGGCGGTGCCGGCGAACGGTGCACCGACCGTCGCGATGGTGGCGCGTCCGCTGCTCGCGAAGATCACCGTCCTACCAGGCTTTGAGTTCACCTCGCACTTTGGATCGCATATCCTGGCGGTGTTTGCGCCCGATCGCCCGATC
>CBIHQZ010000635.1:0-4775 GCA_966212315.1 uncultured Myxococcales bacterium | reverse complement strand
ACGATGGTGCAGTTCACCGGGATCATGGACATGATCATCGTCGCGCCGCTCGAGTTGCCGCTGACCCGCGCGTTCCACGAAAACGCCGCGTGGTTCGCCAACTCGATCTTCGCGTTCACGTTGAGTTCGTGCGCGTTCGGACTCGCCGGTGCGTCGTTCATCGACCGCTTCGATCGCAAGTACGCGCTGCTGATTCTGTACGCCGGCTTCGGCCTGGGTCAGTTCGCATGCGCGCTCTCGTCGAGTGCCACGAGCTTCATGCTGGCGCGCGTATTCACCGGCGCGTTCGCGGGCGTGATGAGCGCATCGGCGAGCGCGATCATCGGCGACGTCGTGCCCATTCAACGGCGCGGCACTGCGAGCGGCATCATGAACTCGGCTTATGCGCTGGCGTTCATCATCGGCGTCCCGCTCGGGCTCTATCTCGCGAACCACTTCTCCTGGCACGCGCCCTTCTTCTTGATGAGCGCGCAGACGACGCTGGTCGTCGTGACGGGCCTGTTCACGATCCCATCGGTGCGATCGCACCTCACGATGAAAGAAAGTGCGACCGGCGGCACGCCGATCCGATCCATCCTCAAGGACACGAAGCAACTGCGCGCGCTGGGGTTGAACGGCGGGCTGATGTTCTCGGCCTACGCGATCACACCGTTCCTCGCGACGTACATGGTGTCGAACCTTCACTTCAGCGAAGGGAGCATTCCGACGTTCTATCTGGTCGGCGGCTTGTTCACGCTCGCAGCAGGCGTTTGGTTCGGACTGCTTGCTGACAAGCACGGCGCGACGCGGGTCTTCTCACTCATCACGCTCGCGTCGATCGCGCCGACGATCTGGATCACGCAACTCGAGACGCATTCCCTCGCGCTCGCAATCGGCGTCACGACCATCTTCATGGCGACGGTGACAGGACGGACCGTGCCCGCGCTCGCGATGGCACTCACGTCGGTACCGGCCGAGTTGCGCGGCGGCTTCATGAGTCTGAACTCCGCGTTCCAGCAGTTGTGTCTCGGACTCGGCGCCGTTGCCGCGGGATCGGTGCTCGTCGAACGCGACCACGTGCTCTATCGCTTCGGCTGGTGCGGCGCGATCGCGGCCGTTGCGTCGGTGGTGTGCGTGCTGCTGTCGATCGGGTTGAAGGACAGGCCCGAGGAAGTGAAAGTGGCGGAGAGTGAGCCGGTGAAGGCGGCGGTCGGGTAGGGCCCGGGCCCTCTCCCGTCGCTGGCGCGACTGCCCTCCCCCGGAGGAACGGGGCGCCGGGAGAGGGCAGTCGCGCGAGCGACGGGAGAGGGTCTGGAATCGCTCAGAGCGTCTGCAAATACGCCACGAGGTCGTCGACCTGCGTGCTGCTCAACTGCGACGTGTGACCGTGGCTGTCGCCGCCGCCGCACTCGGGATGCGTGAAGCGATCACGCAGCGTCGCCGCGCAACCGGTATGCATGAAGGGCGCGCGGAATCGCAGGCCGATGAGGGTCGGGACCTGCAGTGCGCCGCCGGTGCCGACGTTGGTCGTGCTGTTGTTCGAGAACTTCGCGCCCGCGTGGCAGTTCGTGCAGCCCGTCTCGCTCGATGCGAAGAGCGCGCGGCCGCGATCGACGGCGGTGGTGTCGGTGACGTGCACAGCGGGAAGGGTCGGGATCCGATCGATCCAGCGGGCCAGTGCCGTCACTTGCGGTGCCTCGAGCGGAGAGCCGCTCATGCGGCCCACGAACACGTCGTTGGCGAGATGTCCGAAGTCGCTCTGGTCGCCGCCCCAGTGGAACGGTTCTGTGCCGAGCAGACCGCCGCGAAGGTTCTGCGTGCGGCGCATGCCCTCGCGCGAGAACACCCACACGCGCGCATCGTCGCCGCCCTCGGGGTGACAACCGGCGCATGCGAGTCCGCCACCGGAGTTGGCGTGGAACACAGCGTGTCCCGTGTCGAAGCGGCTCGACGTGTCGAGGACGATGTCGCCGACACGTTCGACCGTGAGCATCGCGGGCTCGCGTGACTGAACGACCAGCGTGCCGTCGGAGCGGAAGACAACCGCGGTGGGCTGACCCGTCGTCGGAATCGTCTCGGCGAATTCGCAGTCTCCTCCCGGACGCATGACGTTCTGCAAACCGCTCGTCAGACGCAGCAACCGCGGCGCCGCCGGTGACATTGCGTTGCCGGCCGCGACGACGACGACGTTGCTGCCATCGGCGCTGATCGCCATGTCCACCGGAAGAACCGCCATCGGGATCTCGCCGGTCTCCGCAGGCGTCACCGAGTCTGCCGTCATGAACGACACCGCGGTGTGAACGATGCTGCCGCCGCATTCGTGTTCGCTGCGCGGAACGGAGCCGTAGCCGCCGCTGTTCTCGGACGTGTCGACGGAACCGTTGTCCGGCGCAGTGAGAAGCGCGCGCTGATGCACCAGGCCGATGGCACCGTTCGGCGCCGCGACCGCGCGCCACGCAACGGCCGGCTGGAACATCGCGCCCGCGAGACGACCCGATGCGGCCGTCACCTGACGCGGGCCGAATTCGCGGACGACGTGGGCATCGCTCGCGTCGAGCACGAGCACACCCGAGGTGCGGAAGCGCGTGACGAAGATCGAGCTGCCGCGCACGACGACGTCACGAAGGTCGCCGACGACGTCGTGGTAGAGGACGCTCGCTGAACCGCCTTCGGGCGGAAGCGTGAGCAGATCGCCATCGACGCACGCGACGAGCACGCGCTGTCCGTCGAATGCGACGCCGCGCGGGGCGGGACACACGGCGCGCTCTTCGACGATGCGCGCGTTGTCGGTGTCGATCGTGACGAGCGTGCCGGCGTTGCGAAGCGCGACGTACGCGCGACCGGTCGGACCGATGGCGGCGCGGCCTGGTTCACTGTGCGGCGCGAGATTGATGCGACCGCGGATCACACGCGCGGCGAGCGGTCCGTCCGCGAGATTGGCGGCGGATACGTCGGCGACGCTGATCTCGTCGCGATCGGGGTCCGATGCGACAACGATGTCATCCGCGGTGATGGCCATCGTGCCGCCCGAAATCGGCGGCGGTGCCTCGAGGCGGGTGACGGGGTTGCCGAACTGCGGCGCGAACTCCGAAGGCGGACCCATCGCGTCGCGAAAATCGGGGCCTGCGTCGGGCACTTCCGGAAGCGGCACGTGCGATTCCACCGGGGCCGGCGGGCAACCCGCGAGCGAGGCGGCGGTGACGGTTCCGAGAGCGCAGAGAATCGCGGGGCGTAGTTTCACCGGGTCACTCCGTGTGGGGGTCGCGGACCGTGCGGACAGTGCGAATCACGTGCCGCGTTCAAGATCCACGATTGCGGGGGGATTCGGCAAGCGTCGCTCTGACGGCGCGCGACGTTCGATCAGCGGCTTCCACCCGCGAATGGCACATCGAGGCACGCGCGGTGGCTGGAGTCCCCGCGACGAATGCGATGTGTGGAATTCCGCACAGTGCGTCGGCGCGCACGGCCACCGATCGATTGCGCGCGACGCGGCGAATGGCCTGCTGCCGGAATCATCCCCGACTCATCGTCAGCTTGGACCGGAGCAGATGTGTTCGTGAATGATCCGGGCTACGGTCCGCGCGATGCGGAAAGCCGCGGTTGCCCTCGCGTTCGTGTACGGCCTGCTGTTCCCGCTCGGATTCATCTGGATGGTGAGTCATCACCGTGCCGAGACGATGGCGATCGTGACCTGGGTGCGAGGCGCCGGTGCTGTCGGGATCGCTTCTTACTTCGCGACGTATGCGCTCGGTTCGGTGCTACTCGCGCCGATCGTGGTGATGTCGGCGCTCGGCGGCTTTCTCTTCGGCCCGTGGCTCGGCCTCGCGGTGACATCGCCCGCCAACGCGGTCGGCGCGACGCTGGCGTTCGTGGTGGGTCGATCGCTCTTGCAGCGATGGATCGCGCCCGTGATCGCCGCGAACCCGCGCGTCGCGGCCATCGATCGGGCGGTGGGCAAGCAAGGCGTGCGGCTCACGCTGATGCTGCGACTGTCGCCAGTGCTGCCTCACAACATGCTGAACTTCGCGATGGCCACGACGCGGGTGCGCGTCCGCGACTTCGCGCTCGGCACGTGGATCGGAGCGATTCCGATCACCACGGTGCAGGTGCTCGCGGGCGCACGAGCGCGCGATCTCACCGAAGCAGTGTCGGGGCGCGCAGGGCTCGGCGCGTGGTCTTACGTGCTGACGGGCGTGGGGCTGGCGGTGACGGCGCTGGTGATCTGGTTGATCGCGCGCGCGGCGAATCGCGAACTCACGCGAATGATGGATACGCCTGCGAGCGTCGACGTCGGGACCGAAGACGCGGCGGGCTAACCTCACCTCACCCCCGCGTCCGCGCGCCCCTCTCCCTCCGACGCCACCGATGACGCGGGAACGCAGGCGTCGTCGAAAGAGGGGCTGGAAGTTTGGAGGCGTGGCTCGAACGCAGGGAACGCGAAGACGCGCTGATCAGGCACCGAACGCCTCTCTTCGAGCAGGTGCCGCGGCGCGCTTGTACGGCGTGCGCCACGCGATGCCCGGCGCCATCCACGTCCACCGCCCACCGCAGCCGCCACGCGGACTGATCAATCCCCACGCATCATCCTTCGAGCCCCTCTCTCGACGACGCTTCGCGTTCGCGTGGAACGCCGTGGCGTCGGAGGGAGAGGGGCGCGCGGCAGCGGGGGTGAGGTCACGCGCGTCCGCGCGCTACGCGACCGCGCGGAACGCTTCGCGCGCGGCGGCGAGTGTCTTCTCGATCGCGGCGTCGTCGTGCGTGACCGAATGGAACGCGGCTTCGAACTGCGACGGGGG
>CBIHQZ010000634.1:0-4779 GCA_966212315.1 uncultured Myxococcales bacterium | reverse complement strand
CTCATGTACCAACCCGGCGCGGTGTGGGCGATTCGCACTTGCGATGCACGATGCGGCACGACGAACTGTGCGGCGAACTCCCCCGCGCCGGTGGTGTTCATCGTCGTCGCACCGGGCAAGAGCATGAGCGTGCATGGCGTGGTGCACGCACGACGCGCGACGGTCACCGTGTAACGGTCCTCGCCGCGATACCCGAGGAAGTGCACTTCGACGCGGCCGCTCACGGGGATCGGTTCGATCTGCGTCGGCACCGGTTCGCGTCGGGGCGCCGCGACTGCCTCCCCCTCGTCGATGGCTTGCTCGGGTTGCTGTTGAGCGTTTGCCGGCCGCGAGACGACGACACCGCCAAAGACTGCAGCGACTCCGGCAACGAGGCTTGCTTTCGACGTCGTTTTGCGCGGCATTCGGCGACTACATCACGACGCGAATGCGACCTTCAAAAGTTCTCGTCCGCGCGCGATCGAATGCGCATTCCGTGGCGTGCGCACCATCGCCGCGCGAACGCGAATCCCCCGCTTCCACCTCGACCACTCGCCCATACGCACTTTTCGGCGCATTCCCGGCCCTCTGCTAGACTCCGCTCGCTCATGACTGCCGATCGCAGACCCACTCGCCGCGAAGCCCTCATCCGCGCCGGAAAAGCGCTCGGCGTCCTCGCCGGCTCGGCTGCGGCCGCGAAGTTCGCGTTCGACCGCGGCGGCTGGTCCGTTGCGCATTCGAACGGTCACCGCGAGGTGCGCGACTTCCGCGTCGCCGATCACGGCGGACCGAGCGATTTCGTCGTGGCCCATGGCGCCGAAGGGACGACCCCTACTGCGCTCGCGGAACACGCGGTGGCAGCGCTCGGCGGCATGCGTCGATTCGTGTCGCGTGGCGATCGAGTGGTCATCAAACCGAACATCGGCTGGGACCGCACCCCGATGCAGGCCGCGAACACCAACCCCGAACTCGTCGCTGCAGTCGTGCACCTCGCACTCGACGCGGGCGCGCGCGAAGTCATCGTCACCGACGCGAGTTGCAACGATCCGGGCCGCTGTTTCCAGCGCTCGGGTATCTGGACCCGCGCGCATCGCGCCGGCGCGCAGGTCGTGCTCCCCGCGGACCATCGCTTCCGCACCATGCGTCTGCGCGGCGAGGTTCTCGACGAATGGCCGGTGTACCGCACGCTCGTCGAGGCCGATCGCGTGATCAACATGCCGGTCGCGAAACATCACAACCTCGCGAAGTACACCGCGGCGATGAAGAACTGGTACGGCTGCCTCGGCGGTCGTCGCAACCGTTTGCACCAGAGCATCGACATGTCCGTAGCGGATCTGGCGACGTTCATGCGGCCGACAGTCACCATCGTCGACGGCACGCGAGTGCTCCTCCGCAACGGCCCACAAGGCGGCAACGTCGACGACACGCAGCGGATGAACACGGTCATCGCGACGATCGATCAGGTCGCGGCCGACGCGTTCGGCTGCACGCTCATCGGTCAACGCCCCGAGAATCTCGGCTATCTCGACATCGCGCGACAGCGAAACATCGGCACCTCCGACTGGCACACGCTGCGTCCGCGTGAGATCTCGATCGACGCCGAAGGGCACGCGAGCGCACACGGCATCGTCGTCCCGACGGGCGTCGACCCCGTCGTCGTCGCGCGATCGCTTCATCGCGTGTGGCAACCGAACGCGATCGTCTAGGCACCTTTTCGATGAGCAGCGAAGACTTCCCTCGCCCCATTCCCTGGCTCGGTAAACCGGGCCGCGTCGAATCCCTCGACACGCCTGCGCCATTGTTCGCTGCGCAGCCCGCGCTTGCGATGGCCGCCGTTGCACCCGTTGCCGCGAGCCCCGTGCAGGTCACCGCGATGGCTTCGACGATCACGCCCGCGGTCGAAGCACCTGCGCTTTCGAACCCGTTCCGCGGCGCGCTCACGTGGGCGCGCGAGAAGATCGTTCCCAAGAAGAAGAAGCGCCCGGGCAGCGGCATTCCTGCGCGCAAGCTCATCGTCGGCCTGAAGTGGCTGCGGCGCTTCTCGCAGGTGTTCTTCTTCGCGCTCTTCGTCTTCCTCCTCGTGCGCACCGAGTTCCGGGGCGGCTTCAACGGCGGACAGACGATCCGCATGCCGTACCCGGTCGAGGCCTATCTCCTCGCCGATCCGTTCGTCGCGCTGATGACCCTGCTCTCGACCCACACCGTCTACCGCGCGCTCTGGTGGTCGGTCGGCATGGTCGGACTGACGCTGCTCTTCGGCCGCGTGTTCTGCGGATGGATCTGCCCGTTCGGCACGCTCCATCACTTCTTCGCGTGGCTCATGCCGAACCCGCAGGGCAACACCACGGGTGGTCGTCGCGTGCGCGCGAACATGACCTACCCGTATCAGAACGTGAAGTACTACCTCCTCGGCGCGTTCCTCGTCGCGGCGGTGTGCGGCAGCGCGATCGGTGGACTGCTCGACCCGATCTGCATCGCGGTGCGTTCGATCGGTCTCGGTGTTCTTCCGTTCGTGAACTACGTGACGGGACGCGGGCTCGATCACGTCTCGCAGCTGAACGTCCACGCACTTCAGCGCGGCTCCGACGCGACGCGCGATCTTCTCGTCGCGACGGCGCTTCAACCGCGACAGTTCTACTTCCATCAGACGTGGATCATCGGCGGGCTGTTCTTCGCAGTGATCCTCGCGAACCGCTGGATCCCGCGTTTCTGGTGCCGCGCGCTCTGCCCGCTCGGCGCGACGCTCGGCGTGATCGCGCGCCACGCGGTCTTCGGGATGGAGAAAGACCACTCGAAGTGCACCGACTGCAACCTGTGCCTCGTGAACTGCCAGGGCGCCGACAGCCCGCAGGGCGGCGTGAAGTGGCGGCAGGACGAGTGCCACATGTGTCTCAACTGCGAGACCGCGTGCCCCGAGGACGTGATCAAGTTCCGCTTCCTGCCGAACCGCCGCTCGGCGCAAACGGCGCCCTCGCTCGACCGTCGCAAGACGCTGGTGACCGCAATGGCGGGCGCAGCGGTGCTGCCGATGGCGCGCACGAGCGACACCATCGACGCGAACTACAACGACCGTCTCATCCGTCCGCCGGGCTCGGTGCCCGAGCGTGACTTCCTCGAACGATGCATTCGCTGCGCGGAGTGCATGAAGGTCTGCCCGAACAACGCGTTGCATCCGGCGTTCATGGAGTCGGGCGTCGAAGGGATCTGGACGCCGATGTGCGTGCTCTGCGGGCAAGTATGCCCGACCGGCGCGATCCAGAAGATCACCGAAGATCAGAAGCTCGGGAACCCGACGCGGCACGTCGAACCGATTCGAATCGGGACGGCGTTCTACGATCACGGCCGCTGCCTGCCGTGGGCGATGGCGACGCCCTGCATCGTGTGCGAAGAGTTCTGCCCGACCGCGCCGAAGGCGATCTGGGTGGAAGAAGTCGACGCGCCCGATCGCGAGGGCCGCATGGTCCACCTGCAGCGCCCGCACGTCGATCCGCGTCTCTGCATCGGCTGCGGCGCATGCGAGAAGGTCTGCCCGGTGCAAGACCGACCTGCGGTGTACGTCACGAGCGTCGGTGAGTCGCGCAGCAAGTCGAACGTGATCTTGCTCGAGACGAACAACTACAACGCCTAGCTCTCGGTCACTCGCCCGGCGCACGCCGACACGCTCCACAGCGGTGACGTATCGACCTCTCGGTTCGTCGGCACTCAGTCCTTGCGCTCCACCGGATTCGTCCCGCGCGCGGCGCCCCGCAATACGGCGCCGCGCGACTCATACTCACCGCTGTCGACGCCGGCGCGCGATCACGACACCGAGCGCGACGGCGAAGACCATCGCGATCCGCCCCGTCGTCCCATCTCGGTGCCCACCCGGAATCGCGCATCCACAACCGTGATTCTCGGTCGAACTGTCACCGCCCCCTGCGTCTCCCGCCATCGCTGCGTCGACGCCCATCGGCCCGGCATCGACGCCCGCGTCACCCACCGGAGTCACGGTGCCGGCATCGGTCGAGGTGCATGTGTCCGTTCCGGGTCCGCACACGTTCGTGTCGGGGGTCGTCGTGGGAAAGCATTGATAGCCGCAGGGGCACGTCGCGTCATCGGCGCATGCGCGCGTGCAGAAACCGGTCGTCGCACCGCTCGCATGCGCGCACAGATTCGAGCGGCATTCGGTGCTAGCGCTGCAGGGTTCGCCGAAGTCATGTCCCGTCGGCATCATCGTCGTGCCGCTGTCACGCCCCGTCGAGCACGTGTTTCCGCCCGCCGCACAGACGCTCACGCCGGCAGTCGTCGTCGCGAAACAATGGTAGCCGACCGGGCAGCCGCAATCGTCCGTGCACCGCGCCGAGCAGAACTGATTCGTGCCGTCGCTCACGCACAACCCCGACGTGCACTCGGTGGGCGCCGTGCACGGCGACCCTGTTGCGCCCGTGCCGGTCGGAGGCATCATCGTTCCGCCGCCGCACGTACTGGGCAGGTCACCGCCCGACGGATAGATCGCGCAGGCGCCGCGAATATCGTCGCAGTCGAGCACACGCTTCGTGCCGCCCGAATACGACGCATACATGACGGCGGCGTTCGTGGCGGAATGGTCGAGCCCGAGGAAGTGTCCTTCTTCGTGAGTCGCGATCGATTGCGTATCGACGGTGTTCCGCGCGCCCGTGAGGCTCCACGTGAACCCGACGTTGTTGAACTGGATGTCCGCGTCGATGAAGTACCCGCCGCTCGTCCACACCGGCGTCGTCACGCCGATGACACTGTTCACGTCGCCGAGCGTAGCGGGCCACGTGCCGCTCACCCACAGGA
>CBIHQZ010000633.1:0-4786 GCA_966212315.1 uncultured Myxococcales bacterium | reverse complement strand
GGGTATTAGGACGTCGTGTGAGCGATCGAACCGGTCGGCGTATTTCGTCTCGAGGCGGCCGTCTCGCCGACACCGCGACTGCGGTCAGCCCCGTTCGAGCAGCGATTTGAGCTTGTTCAGATCCTTCTCGTTCGCGCGGCGCATCATCGCCGACATCACGGGTGCCATCAGCGACGAGAATCCCGCCGGCTCGCCGCGATTGCGAAGCGTCATGTGCGTTCGATCGACGCCCTCGGCGCGCCAGAGGTAGGTGGTCTCCATCGGAAACGGCCCCTGCGCGGTGCGCATCACGAGTTGCCGGTCGGGCTCGAGCGAAACGATCTCGTAGGTGTACTCGAGCCGGCGACCGAGAAAGTGCGCGACGAAGGCCACGCGCGAGCCGACCGCCAGCGGCGGCGGTGTCTTCCACTCGACCGATGCGATGTTCACGTACCAGCGTGGTGCGTTCGAAGGATCCCCGGCGAACGCGGCGACATCGTGGACCGGCCGGTCGATCAGGATCTCGGTGACGACGTCGACGGCCATGGGTGAAGGTATCACTCCGTCACGAGACGCCGCCGTGCATTGGCGGCGCCGACGTACGGGAGCACAGCCGCGATCGTTCGTTCACCTACGACGCCGCGAGGCAGCGCCCGACCACGGCTACCCGTGGAACCGCCGGGCATTCAGCATTCTCTATCAGCTCTTCCAGATGACCGTGACGGCGTCGCACACGCCGCTGCCGCTGATCTCCATCGGTCACTAGCCTGCGCTCGGTCGTAACCAATGCGCCGCGCCTGACTCGGCATCGACGCCAGGTCGCATGGCGCCGTGCAAACCCACCACGGTGCGTCCCGGCTGATTTTCCGACTCGCGATCGTGACGACCGGCGCCGCATCCCAACTGCCCATTCTCGGCTCGCACGGCGGCTGCACAGATGCGGCACACGGAGGGCGGTGCTCGCAGTCTCGCGAAGTCCGCGCGCTCTGACGCGAGGTGCATGACCATGACGAACCGACACGGGTATCGAGCGCTGATCGTTTCCTTGATTGCCGCCGCATCGGCGGCCTGCAACGGAAACGATGGCCAGTCGCCCGGCAACACGATGCCCGGCGATCACGACGCTTCGACGCCCACCGACGTCGCCGTGTCGGTCGACGACGACGTCGTTACGCCGCCCATCGATGCGGGCGCCGATGTCGTCACCACCATCGACGGACACGTCGACGCGCCCACCACGCCCGTCGGCCTCACGTGCGCAGACGCCATGGCGCTTCGCGACGGTGTCGCGGTCCGCGGCGAGCAGACGCCCGCAACGGGCATCGGCGCGACGGCATGCCGCCCCAGCGACGCACCGCAACGCTTCTACACGTTCGACATTCCGGCCGGTCATCGCGCCACGATCACCGTCGATCCCACCGGCGCCGACTGGACCGCGGTCGCGCGCGTGATGGTCTCGTGCGACGCGACGATGTGCATCACCGACGGCCAGTCGGATGTCCCCGGCGCGTCCGTCACGCTCTACGTCGACAATCCCGGCACCGAGGTGCTGCACAAGATCATCACGGTGAGCGGCACTGCGCCCGGCGCGCGGGGCACGTTCGACATCACCGCATCGCTCGGCCCCGTGGGCACCGATGGCGGCACGGGCGGCGACGACGGCGGGAGCGACGGCGGCACCATGCCTCCACCGGTGTGCGCGTTCCCGACGGAGCGCGCGTTCGTGACGCCTTCCGACCAGGTCACCGGAAGCTTCGCGCTCACCGACACCCACCGTCTCGCCGGCGCGTGCATCAGCACGAACGGATCCGAGCGTCTCTTCCCGTTCCACCTCGATGAACCGAGCGTCGTTCAGCTCGCGGTCTTCACCGGTGGAAGCTTCGCGAGCGTCGGTGTGAGCATCCGCCGCGTCTGCGACGACGGCGCGACCTCGCTCGGCTGCAATCGCGATTACGACATGTGGGGCGAGGCACGGCTTCGCGTGAACGTCGAGCCGGGCGACTACTACGCGATCCTCGATTGGAACGGCGATCGCACCGCGAGCAGCTATCGGCTCTCCTTCGAGACGCATCCGTCGGTGACGAATTCCGTGTGCGAGGCACCGATGCCGGTGACGGACGGCACGATGCTCACCGGCGTTGCCGGCACGAGCGGGGGACAGAACGAGGTCTACTGCATCGGCGACAGCGACGCGCCGATGCCGGTGCTCTACTACAGCGCTTCCGTGCCGGCCGGACAGACACTCGCAGTGACCGCGCGAGCGACCGGGACGGTGCGCAACCGGATCGGGGTCGCGATCATCGACCATTGCCGGAACCCGTCGTCGACCTGCCTGTCGACTCCGCCGGGCAGCTACCGGCAGCCGGCCTCCGCCACCTTCACGAACAGCGGCAGCACCGCGCGTGACGTGATCATCGCAGTGATGAACGAGAGCCAGTTCGATCTCGGCGTGTCGATCCACTGAGCTTCGGCTCTCATTCGCGCGCGGCCACGACATGCCGCGCGCGATGTTCGCTCGTGTCTCGACCTCGCGTTTCGCCCGCTCCCGCAGCCTGATCATTGCCCACGAATACGCGCGCGCGTCGATCGCTGGGCTCTCTCCCGTCGCTGGCGCGACTGCCCGCTCCCGTCCGATGCGGACACGCCTTTCGGCGAGAATGACGTCGGTGTCACGCGTTCGCGACAGGCCGACGTCGTGACGAGGACGGATACGACGTCGAGTACACCGCTTACGAACCGATCGTTCGCCACACGTTCTCTACGATCCCGCCGATGCGTCGACAGGCTATATCGAGACCGGCCGCTCGACCGGTGCCGTGATCCTTCTCGTGTTCGGTTCTGTCTTCCTTCTCGTCGCAACCGTCCTTTTGCTGGCCGTGATTCTCTGCTGGCTGACGCGCCTTCGCCGCGCGTAGACGACGCGCGCGGCGTCATCACGCTGCCCGCGACCGTGTGCGTACCGTCCCTCCATGAAGTCGCACTGGAAGCACCACGGACTGGCGATCACCTTGTTCGTGTTGTTCGCACTGTGCCTCGTCGGCCATGCGATCTCGGGCTGGCACGTCTACAACGACGACCAGCGCGAGCATCACGGGCACGCGATCCATTTCACTTCGTACCTCGCGACGAACGCGTTCGCCGAAACCGTCTTCGAGAACTGGGAGAGCGAGTTCCTGCAGATGGGAGCGTACGTGGTGCTGACCGTGTTTCTCCGGCAGCGAGGTTCGGCGGAGTCGAAGAGTCTCGACGAGCCCGAGGACGTCGACGCGCGGCCCGAGGATCACCGCGGCGATGCCGATGCGCCCCGCGCCGTGCGTGCAGGAGGCTGGCGGCTCGCGCTCTACCGCAACTCGCTGAGCCTCGCGTTCGCGCTCTTGTTCGCGCTGTCATTCATCGGTCATGCGATCGCGGGTGCGCGATTGCACGCCGGCGAAGCCGCGCAACACGGCGAGGCCGAGAGTGCGAACGCACTCGCGTACATGGCGCGCTCGCAGTTCTGGTACGAGTCGTTCCAGAACTGGCAGAGCGAATTCCTGGCGGTGTTCTCGATCGTGGTGCTGTCGATCTGGCTGCGGCAGTGGGGCTCGCCGGAATCGAAACCGGTTCACGCGCCGCACGGACAGACCGGCAAGTGAGGCGCTCGGACGGTCGTTTCGTGTGCGCTCAGTTCACCGGGTACGCGGTCCAACCGCTCGTCCAGTTGCTGCTCGCACCGGGTGCGATCGCGCCGACGTACAAGGCCGTCGCGTCGAAGAACGCATCCGACGGGGGAGTCTTCGCACCCGTCGCGAGTGGCGACGATGCGGCGGGCACGAAGTCGGGTGTCGCAGCGCTGTAGGGCGCAGCGAGAAGCGAGTCGACGTCCACACGATTGGCGCGCGTCGCGTCGCCGAAGAACGCGCTTTCATCGAAAGAGTCAGGCGCGTTGTCGCTGAAGTGATCCGATGCCGACGGTCCGTTCGCGAAGAACACGCTGTTCTCGATGGTGAGCCGCGCGGGGTTCGCGTTGGCGAGATCGAAGGTCGCTTGATCGCGCACGTCGACACCGCCGACCGGCCAGCCCTGGAAGAGCGCGTTGTAGATACGTGCCGCGGTGCCGCGACGAAGCACGCCGCCGCGCATGTTCGCGACCGAGACCGTGTTGCCTGGGCCGATGATCGAGAGGTTGAAGAGCAGCGGTTCGGAGATCGGCGCCGCGGTGTTCACGTCACGATCGTTGTCCGCTTCGATGCCGCCCGGATCGGACTCACCCGACATCGCCGGGCCCTGCACGATGATGAACTGCCCCTTGCCTCGCCAGCCCTGATCCCAGTCGAGGCCGTCGTCGTCGGACTGCGTGAGCACGAAGTGCGAGAGGTTCGCGGTGCCGCCGAAGAACTCGACCCCGTCGTCGGCGCCGCGGTGGATCTGGACGTAGTCGAGGGTGGTGCGTGAGCCGCAGCCCGCGACGGTGAGTCCGTTGAGTTCGTTGTTGGCCGAGAGCGTGTAGCCGGCGAACTCGATGCGGGCGTAGCGGAGCGTGCCGCAGTTCCAGGTGTCGTCGGGCGATGTGCCGCCGCCGTAGCGACCGCGCATGTCGCTCGAGTCGAGTCCTTCGATCTGGTTGGTGCCCGACACACCCGTGCCGTTCGCGCTGTCGTTGATCGACGCGCCGCCGAGCAACACCACCCCGCCCCAGTCGCCCGAGCGACGCGAGCCGACGGTGCGATTGCTGGTGAACACGATCGGCTGCTCGCGCGTCCCGGCGGCCTCGAGGCGTGCACCGCGCGTGACGATGAGCGCCGCCTGCGGCATGTCTCCGCGAATC
>CBIHQZ010000632.1:0-4793 GCA_966212315.1 uncultured Myxococcales bacterium | reverse complement strand
GCACATGTCGGTCGGGGTCAATCAGGGCCCGTTCGGCTCGCTCGCGTACGTCGCGATGCAGGCACTCTCGTACGTGAGCGGCAACTACGACGCCGCGGGCGGATCGCTGTTTCATCCGCTCGCGCCGCACTTCGGCGACGCGATGCAATGGCTCGGCGTCGGCGCGCGCGTGAACACGAGCCGCATCGGTTCGTTCGACAGTGTGATGGACGCGCTGCCGGCCGGGATTCTGGCCGACGAGATCCTCGAACCAGGTCCCGAGAAGATCCGCGCGATGATCACGATCGCGGGCGATCCCGTGCATTCGGTCCCCGGCAGCGACCGGCTCGCCAAGGCCTTCGCCTCGCTCGAGTTCAGCGTCTGCATCGACATGTTCGAGAATCACACCGGTCGACTCGCCGACATCGTTCTCCCTGCGGCGAGCTGGCTCGAACGCTGGGACCTCGCGACGACGACTGTCACCTTCCAACTCGCGTCACTCATTCAAGCCGCGAACCCCGTGATGGACGCGCCCGGCGAGACGCGCCACGACGGCTGGATCATCGCGGAGATCGCGCGCGCGATGAGCCGCCCGCTCTCCCTCGATTTCGTCGATCGCCTCGCGGTCGATCACCTGATCCCGGTGTTCGGTTACGGATACCCCGCGCCGAAACCGATGCCCGGTCGCTATCTCGGCAACGGCCCGCGCACCGAGGGCCATCGCGTGCGCTTCTGGCATCCGCGCCTCGAGCCCGAGACTGCGCGCATCGAGTCGGCGCTCGCGCAATCGCCGCACGATGCGCCGTTCACACTCATCGGCCGGCGTCGAAGGCTCGGTCACAATTCATGGCTTCACGGCGGCGTGCGCGACGGCGACGCCGAACGCGTGGCGTGGCTCGCGAAGGGCGACTTCGATGCGCTCCGTCTCGGCGACGAAGGCGAGATCACCATCACTACGTCGCTCGGTTCGATTCGCATTCGCGCAATCGCGCACGAGAGCGTGATGCCGGGCCACGTCGTGGTTCCGCACGGACTTCCCGATCTCAACATCAACGCGATCATCCCGTCGGGCATCGATGCAATCGAGCGCGTGAGCGGCAATTCCGTCATGACCGGCATCCCCGCGCGCGTGTCCGAGTAGCGCTCGCGCCGACTCGAGTTCGTCGACGGCCTCGATCAGACAGAACCAGCTACCAGGCCGACTTCGGCAACTCGGTCGCGTCGTACGGGCAGTGCGAATAGCGCGCATCGATGGCGCGCTGACAGGTCGGGCAGTTCACCATTCGCGGCCCCGGACCCGCGGGCGCGGGCGGCGGTGCGGCCACCGGCGCGAATCCACCCGGCGGACCACCGAAGTTCCCTGCGGGACCGGGAGGAGCACCGTAGTTCCCTGCGGGACCAGGCGGCGGACCGGGAGGCGCACCGTAGCTCCCTGCGGGACCCGGAGGCGCGCCGTAGTTCCCCGGTTGCACGGGCGCGAATCCCGTCGGCGCAGCGGCCGGCGCATTGAAGTCCGGCATGAAGCCCGGCATCGCAGGCGGCGGCTCGGTCTTCTCGTCGACGAATCCTTGCGAGACTTTCGCAGCCGGCGGCGGGCCACCGAACGGCTTCGGCGCGGTCATCACGCCGAGGAACGAGGGAATCGGCAACGATGCGGGCGGCGGAGGCGGCGCGGCTGGCGGTGCATAGGGCGACGGACCGGGCGGCGCTCCGAACAATGGTTGTCCGCCTCCCGCGGGAGGACCGGGCGGCGCTCCGAAATTCGGCGGACCCGCAGGCGCCGCGAACAAGCCACCACTCGGAGGTGCTTGCGGAGGCATCGGTGCAGCAGGCGCAGGCATGGCGGGCGCACTCGCGACCGGCCCTGCATTCGCGCGCGCCGCGGCGGGATCCTGCCCGGTGCGCACGACGACGTACGCTTCGTCGCCGATCGAAATCTCGTCGCCCGGTTGCAACGTCTGCGTCGCCACGCGCTGCGCATTGAGATACGTGCCGTTCGAGCTGTTCAGATCGATCAGTACGATCTGTCCGGCCTGCACGCGGATCTCGCAGTGCTTGCGCGATGCACGCGCGCTCTGCAGCTGCACGAGATTGTCGGGCGTACGGCCCAACGTCACGGTGTCGAGGCCGAGCGGAAATCGCTGGCCCGTCAGCGGGCCGCGGACTCCGACCAACTCGAACGCAAAAGGCGCAGCCGACTGGGTGGTCTTTTCTTCGTCGAACATGGCGTGCTCAGGGCGCGCAGCATATCACCGAGTTCGAAGCGCCAGCGTCCGTTCGCGAGAACGCCCTTCGATGCCCTTGCCGCCTCCATCGCGGCGACCCACAGTGCGCGTCCCTCGCGATCGGCCTCGACGAAACCCGCCCCGCCATGCCCTCCAGCGAACGCATCACCGACACGCCGCCGGCGCTTCCGCTTCGCGACGAGATCGCGCGCATCGTGGCGCTCGCATGGCCCATCGCCGCCGCGCAACTCGCGATGACCGCGCTCTCGCTCGTCGACACCGCGATCGTCGGACGCGTTTCGCCAACCGAACTCGCCGGTGTCGCGTCGGGCCGGTCGCTCGCCTTCGCGCTCTCCGCGCCCGCATTCGGCGTCACCTTCGCGCTCGAGGCACTCGCCTCGCAATCGATCGGCGCGAACGAACCACGCGAGGCGTTCGGCGCATTGCGCGCGAGCTTGAAGGGCGGGCTGCTCGTCACGATCCCCGCGGCGATCGTGCAGTTCGGCATCGCGCACCTGCTCGTGTTCGCGGGCGTCTCGCGCGACATCGTCTCGCGCGCCGAATGGTTTCTGCTCGGGCAACTCGGCGCACAGTTCGCGCTCACTGCTTTCTTCGCGGCGAAATCGTACTTGCAAGCGCTCGGACTCACGCGTCCTGCCCTCGTCGGGTCGATCGCTGCCAACGGCGTGAACTTCGTGGTGTGCAGTGTGCTCGTTCTCGGCGACGACGCCCTGCGCCGCGTGCATCTCCCACCCATCGGTCTGCCGCGTCTCGGCGCGTTCGGAGCGGGGCTCGCGAACAGCATCTCGACCATCTTTCTCGCCGTGTGGGTACTCGTCGCCGCATGGCGCAATCGCCCCGACGGCGAACCGGTGCACGTGCCGATGAAGAAGCCGCTGCTCCTCGGCGTTCCGATCGGAATCCAGCTGCTCGCGGAGATCGGCGTGTTCACCACCGTCGCACTCATCGCCGGACGACTCGGCGCGGTCGTCGCATCAGCGCATCAGGTCGCAATCGGCCTGGCGAGCTTCACGTTCATGGGTGCGTTCGGTGTCGCGGGTGCCACTGCGGTGCGCGTGGGCCATGCAGTCGGTGCGAAACAGTCACCGCGCCGCACGGGCTTGCTCGGCATCGCGATCGGGACCGCGATGATGTCCATCGGTGCACTCGCGTTCGCGGTGTTCCCCGAGCCGCTCGTGCGACTTTTCACGCGCGACGAACCGGTGGTCGCACTCGGTCGCGAACTGCTCCGCATCGCCGCGCTGTTTCAATTGTTCGACGGCGCGCAGACGGTCGCCGCCGGTGCGCTGCGCGGCGCGGGCGACGTGCGCTTCGCGTTCCTCGCGAACATCGCATCGCATTGGTTCGTGGGATTGCCGATCGCGCTGCTGCTCGGCTTCGCGCTCGGACTCGGTGCGCCGGGCTTGTGGTGGGGGCTGACCGCGGGGCTGGTGACCGTCGCGATCGCGCTCACGTGGCGCTTCGCGAACATCTCGCGCCGCGCGATCGAGCGCGTCTGACCGGACGACACACGCTCAGCAGACGGCGAGCGCTTCTACGCCGCGCCGTGACCGAGTTTGCGCGCCGCGTCCTCGAACAGGATCTCGACGCGGCTTCCTTCGACCAGCGTCACGACGCCCTTGCCGAACTTCGGATGCACCACGAGGTCGCTCTTCGCGAACGTCGTCGACATCGAGTACGGCTTGAACGCGCTGTCGTCCTTGTCCTTCGTGGCGTCTGCCCACGTCGCCGGCGCCTCTTGCTTGATGAACCCGAACGGGCTCTCCGCCCCTGAATCCCTCGACGAGCCAGAACTGGCCCGCTTCGCGCGCTTCATCGACATGGCGCGGGTTCGTACTCCACCCCCACGCGCGCCGCAATACTCGCCGACACGATCGCGAGTGCTACCCTCCGCGCCCCGCATGGATATGCCGCGCACGCGTGACCCCGCCACGCACCGCGCGCTCGTCACGGCCGCTGTCTTGTGCGGCACGTTCGTGAGCGCGATCGAGATGACCATCGTCGGCACCGCCATGCCGCGCATCGCTGGCGCGCTCGGTGGCTCCGATCGTTTCGCATGGGTCATCTCGGTCTACCTCCTCACCAACACCGTCTCCGCGCCGCTGTCGGGAAAGCTCGCCGATCTCTACGGCCGCAAGCCCGTCTACATCGCGGGCATGGCGCTGTTCCTTCTGGGAAGCATTCTCTCGGGTGCCGCGCCCGACATGAACTTCCTCATCGTGTCGCGCGCGATCCAAGGCGCAGGCGGCGGCGCGGTCGCGACCATGGCGCTCACCATCGTCGGTGACCTGTACACGCCGGTCGAACGCGGGCGAATCCAAGGGCTCTTCTCCGCGGTGTGGGGCAGCGCCGGTGCACTCGGTCCACTCGCAGGCGGGTTCATCGTCGATCACCTGTCGTGGCGATGGATCTTCTATCTCAACGTGCCGTTCGGCGCGGTCGCGACGATCCTTCTCTGGTTCGCGCTGCACGAGCGCATCGAGAAGCGCGACGCATCGCTCGACGTGATCGGCGCGATCGTCCTCACCGCCGCGGTCTCGGTCGTTCAACTCGCCGGCGGTGGACACG
>CBIHQZ010000631.1:0-4799 GCA_966212315.1 uncultured Myxococcales bacterium | reverse complement strand
CGGCCGATCAAGTGCTCGGCGTAGCTCGAGAGATCTTCGACGAAGCGCGGGTCGTCGAAGAATCGTCCACGGTCGTCGCCGAGTTCGCGCCATCGCAGGTACTGCGTGATGCCGCCGTAATCGGGCCAGTAGTTCGACAGCACCATCAAGAGCAGCACATCGCGCCGACCCGCTTCGGCGATGACGCGATCGAGCCCGACGAGCCCGATCTCGCTGTACACACCGCGCTCGGTCTGGATCGCGGCGACGTCACGCTGACCGTCGTTGAAAGCCGTCACGCGCAACACCCGCGCACCGGCGCGTTGGGCTGCTTCGAACGCGGTCTGCAATCGCCCCGCGGACCAGGTGAGTCCCGCGCTCTCGCGCGCGGCGTCCTCCTGCATGAAGAGCGCGTTCGTGCCGACCATGCGGAGATTGCGTCCGTCCCGCACGAGGCAATGGCCGCGTCGCTGCACGAAGCCGTGGGCGCGAGGAGCCGGCGTCGACGGTGGTGCACTGGAAACGAAGTGTGGGGCGGCCGACGAAGCGACCGTCGCCGACGATGCGGAACCGGTCGACACGTTCGTCCGAGTCGTCGAAGCCGCGCACGAGACGCTCGCGAGCGCGAACGAGAGCGCCATCGCTCCGTGCGTTCTGATCATTGCGACGCGCCGCCCTGCGGAATGCACACCCGCTGTTCGCCGCTCGCGATGCACTCGAAGCCGGCGTCGCACGAGTGAGCGTCGTCGCACGGCGGAAGGCACGCGCGGATCGAGCCTTCGCGCGGTGCAGCGCCCATCGTCATCGGCGCATGCGCGAGGGTGACGTCGACGCGACCGTCAGGGCAGGGGCGGCTGATAAACAGATACGGATCGATCGGCGGTACGCACACGCCCACATCGTGATCGGGAATCGTCGCGCACACACCGCCGCCGGTGCACGTCGAGTCGTCTCCTGCGACGCAGCGACGAACACGCCGGGCCATCGGCGAAGGTGCGTTCGAATCGTCCGCCACCACACGCAACGCGGCGCTCGGAAGCACGCCCGCATCGCCGCGCGCGGGGAGCGCGTCGCTCACCGCGTACTCGCCGAGACGCAGACGCTGGAGCGACACGATCTGTACGAAGGCCGGTTGCGTCTCGCAGTGCTCGGCGCGCGGATCGCCCTGCCCGGCGTAGACGGCGTGGATGCGCACGTGCAGCGCAGCGGCCGGCGGTGACACGGTTCCGAACACCGCGCGAAAGCCGCACGGCATGACACCGCCCACGACGACGTTCGGCGCGCTCCCCGTGATCGCGGGGCTCTCGCTCACGAACAGCCACGAGAGCGGCACGTCGAGTTCGGTGCCGTTCTGCGAGGGCGTCCCCGGCGGATGGACTTCCGGAATGCGGAAGTTCGGGTCGACGCCCGTGTCCTGAGGAACTTGCGGCCCGCGATGCGAACGACAGCCGTTCGCGACGACGAGCAGCGCAGAGAGAACCAGCCACGGGGACCGCATCGCCCGCGGGATGTACAACGAACATCCGGCATCACCAACTGCTTCGTGCGGGCTTTGACACCCGCGCGCGGGCAGTGGTAAGCCGCTGCCGCTGAATCGCCGTTCAGTCCCGGTGAACACGCATTCGGGACGTGAAATAGGCACACCAGGAGGCGTTCCATGGCCGTCGACGTCAAGGCTCTGTTCAACGACAAACTCAAGGCTGCACTCGCCGCGAAGCCCGCCGAAGCAAAGAAGATCGGTGGCGTCTATCAGATGAACATTGCCGGCGCGGGCAGCTGGGGCATCGACCTCACCGCGGACCCGCCCTCGATCGCGGAAGGCACCGTCGCCAACCCGGGCGCGACCATCGAGATCAGCGAGCCGGACTTCCAGACCCTTCTCGCCAATCCGCAAGCCGAAGGCATGAAGCTGTTCTTCGCCGGCAAGCTCAAGGTGAAGGGGAACCAGATGCTCGCGATGAACCTGCAGAAGCTCATCGGGCTGGCGCAGTAATCAGCGTTCGGTTCGCAATGCACGGCACGCCCGCTCGATCGCGCGATTCGCGTGACAGCGGGCGTTGCTGTTTCTCCGGTCCGTTGTTCCGTTCACGCCCGACCCATCGATCCACGCGGAGTGCACCGACATGACTCGTCCCGACGAAGCTTTGACCCGCGCGCCCCTTCACGGCGTGCGCGTTCTCGATCTCACGCGCCTCCTGCCCGGACCGATGGCGACGCTCATCCTCGCCGACATGGGCGCGCGTATCGACAAGCTCGAAGACCCCGGGCCCGGCGATTACCTGCGTCACATGCCGCCGCAGATCGAGAACACCAACACGAGCGGAACGTACTTCGCTCTCAATCGCGACAAGCGCGCGGGGGTGCTCGATCTCAAACGGCCCGAAGGGGTCGCCACGCTGCGCCGCATGCTCGCGTCGTACGACGTCGTGATCGAATCGTTCCGCCCTGGCGTTCTGGCGCGACTCGGCCTCTCGCACGAGGCGATGCTCGAAGCGAACCCGCGATTGATCGTGTGCGCGATCACGGGCTACGGGCAGAACGGACCGCTCGCTCAGCGCGCGGGGCACGACCTGAACTACCTTGCGCGCGCGGGTGTGCTCGGCGTGAGCGGGCCCGATGATCGTCCCCCCGCGGTGTCGGGCGCGCAGATGGCCGACGTCGCGGGCGGCGCGTTGTGGGCAGTCACCGGCATCCTCGGCGCGCTCGTCGCGCGCGTGCAGACGGGCCGCGGACGCGTGGTCGACATCGCGATGTGCGAAGGGAGCATGCCGCTCGCGGGGTTCTCGCTGGGGATGTTCTTCGCCGACGGCGAAGGCCCGCCGCGCGGTGCGAGTTATCTCAACGGCGGCATCGCGGCTTACAACACCTACCGCACCAGCGATGCGCGGTACGTCTCGCTCGGCGCACTCGAGGCCAAGTTCTGGAACGCGTTCTGCCGGGGCGTGGGGATCGAAGCGTCGATGGACGCGTTGCTCCCGGGCCCGCATCAAGCCGAGTGGAAAGAACGTCTCGCGGGCATCTTCGCGACCAGGACCCGCGCCGAATGGGAGACGTTCGCGACGCAGCACGACTGCTGTCTCGAGCCCGTTCTCGAGCCGCGCGAACTTCCGACCGATCCGCAGCATGCCGCGCGCAAGATTTTCTTCGACGTCGAGGGCGTGAAGCACTTCCGCACGCCGGTCGGTGCACCCGACGCGCCTCACACATTGGCACGTGCCCCCGGCGCCGACAGCGAGGCGATCCTTCGCGACGCGGGCCTCGACGATGCGGAGATCGCGACGCTGAAGACGGCCGGCGTCCTCGGCGTTTGACGCGCTGCGATGGCGTCACGCAAGACGCGGCGCCGCATCGTCACCGCGCCGGCAACGACACGCTCGAGCATCGTTCGGCGTCCAATCGGAAACACCGTCGCCGCATCGCGATCGACCGTGCTAGGTGCGACGAAGGACGCTCGCCATGCCCGATGCCACCAACCTTCCGAACCAGTCTTACGACGATCGCGAGAACGTGCTGTCGGTCTGGCACGACCGCCCGGTACGCCTCGAAACGCCCGAACAGATCACGGCGTACTTCGACGCGATCGTGAACTTCTGGCGGCGCAACTGCCGCGGCAGGAAGGCCTACTACCTGGTCGACTGGCGCAATTTCTCGACGAACATGCGCGAGAACGATCTGTATGCGTCGAACGTCCGGCGCGTTGTCGAGGGATGCGCGATCACCATCGTTCGCTTCTCCGACAACCCGATCCAGCGCACGGCCGGGCGGTTGGTCGCGGTGAAGCTTCACGTGCCGTCGAACATCTACGAGACGCGCGAGGAGGCAATCGCCGTGATCAAGGGGCTGCAGCGCGGTGATGTGACGATCGGGTGAGAGGCGCTGCGGGGCGCGTGCGATCAGGTGGCGGAAGTGGCGGAGGGAGTCGGGCGCGCCTTCGAACAGCGCGCCCCGGGTGGGCGGGTGATTACGGCGTGACGACGTCGGCCACGTCGCGGGGCGCGAGCTTGCTGTCGAACGGGCCCGCGGTGGCGCCGAAGCTGTAGACCACGCCGGTGATCGACGTGAACGTCTGGCACATCGTCGCGGGGAACGGCGAAGCCGCAAGGTCGTTGGCGACCGCGCTGGTCACGATGAGCCCGCCCGCCGTGTTGCACATTCCGGCAGGCTGCGCGCTGAAGTCGGTCGACGACGTCGCACTCGACGCCGTCACGTTGTTCACCCTGACGAGCATCGACTGGTAGTCACGCGCGTGCGCGCCGCCGGTCGCGATCTCGCTCGGCGTCACGACGATCGGCGTCGGCACTGCGGCCGTGCCCATCGGCATCACGGAACCGGCACGCGCGTCGATCTGGTCGAGTCCGCGGAAAGTCGTCGTGGAGCCCGTGACGATGACCATGTCGCCGCGCTGCGCGGTGATCGTCGTCGCGCCGACGAACACGTTCACGCCCGCCCACGCCGTCGCGGTCGGGTCCTGGAGGAAGAACGTGTGCGACGTGCCGGTGTTCTTCACGGCGGTCACGATGCCAGCGGTTCGTACCACCGAACCCGAGGCCGGGTGACCGGTGGCCGAAGGATCGCGGATGACCGGGATGGTCAGCATCGGCGTCGTCATCATGCCGCTCATGAACGGACACGCGTTGCTTCCGTCTGCGTTGGTGCACGGCACCGCGTCGCACACGTCGCCGAGTCCGTCCTGGTCCGCGTCGTCTTGTGTCGTCGCGATGTCGAACGGCGGGTTGAACACGTTCGGGCAGTTGTCGGTCGCATTCGGCACGCTGTCACCGTCGTCGTCGACCCCGGCCATCGGCATGCCCGACACCGCC
>CBIHQZ010000630.1:0-4803 GCA_966212315.1 uncultured Myxococcales bacterium | reverse complement strand
TCCGCGGCGATTACCCAGGCGCGTGTGCCGTCAGCCACTGGAATCGATTCGGCGAACGCGACACGAGGGCCACCGCGGAGGCTGTCGTACGGCCCGTCGACGCCGCGTCCTCGCGCGCGTGCCGTCGCGAACGGAATGTGGCGCGAGAACAAGTTGAGGTCGTCGATGCTCTCGCTCGCACGCGCACCACCGCGCGCGATGTACACGGCTGGCACCACCGCATGCCCCTGTTCGTCGACCAGGGTCACCGCGGTCACGTCGTCGTTCTGAGTGTAGGCGAGGCGCAGCACGCCGGACATCTCGGTCGGGCTCAGTGATGCGAGGTCGAACGCGAGCGCGGCACTGCGAATCGCGCGGAACCGGGCATCGACCCGCGCGTCGAGCGAGGTCGCGACGAGGCGAGCGACGTCACGATCGGCCCGTGTTCGATCCGCGACGCGCCAGCGGCCCGCAACGACGATGACGACGGCCGCCGCGAGGAGACCGGCGAGGAGCACGGCGATCGGAATCGCTCGCCGCGCAACGGAGGTCACGGCGTGAACACGCCGCTCGTGAGGCGAGGACGCGCCGGCTTGCGGAACGCCTCTTTCGCAAGGCCGAACAATCGCATCTTGCGTCGCAGCGTGCGTTCGGGAACGCCGAGCGCCGCGGCCGCCCGTCCGACTTGTCCATGCACGCTTTCGAGCGCCTGTCGGAGTACCGCGCGCTCGTACGCAGCGACCTGCTCGGAAAGCGTGCTCGTGCGCGGTGCGAGCTGGCGGACGGCCGGGGGAAGGTGCTCGACCTCGACGTGATCACCAGCCGTCATCGTGACAGCGGCCCGCACGGTGTTCTCCAGTTCGCGCACGTTTCCCGGCCACGGTGCGGCCATGAGCAGCGAGAGCGCTTCGGGCGAGATCGTGTACTTCATCCCGCGGCGTTCGCGCTCGTCCGCGAGGAAGTTCTCTACGAGGTGCGGAATGTCTTCACGACGTTCTCGCAGCGGCGGAAGGTGAATCTCCACGACGCGAAGGCGATAGAACAGATCGGCGCGCAGGCGTCCGGAGCGGACTTCCGCTTCGAAGTTGTCGCCGACCGCCACGAGGATTCGAACATCCGTCGGCGTAGGCGTGGGCGTGGGCCCCTCGATGACTTTGTCCTCGAGAAGCTTCAACAGCCGCGCCTGCACATTGGCCGGAAGGGCGCCGACTTCTTCGACAAGGAGTGTCCCGCCCGCGGCCTGGCGAATCTTGCCTTGCACCGTGCGACCGTTGGCGTTCGCTCCGAACAACTCTGCTTCGAGTTCGCTTGCGGCGGTCGTCGCGCAATTCACGGTGACGAAGGGACCGGACGCACGCGGTGACAACCCGTGGATCGCTCGCGCGATGAGATCCTTGCCGGTGCCCGTTTCGCCCGTGATCATCACCGGCAGATCGCCTTGCGCCGCACGCTTCGCGGTCTCGAGCGCAGCCCGCATGGCCGGACCGCCCGACACGAGCCCCGAGAGCGTGTCGCGCGCACTCATCGCCGCGGTCAGCGAACGAACGCGGCGACGCAATCCGATGCGCTCGCGTGCGCGGTTCAACGCCGCTTGCAACTGCTCGGGGTCGATCGGTTTGATCAGATAGTCGTAAGCGCCTTCGCGGAGAGCCGAGATTACGTTCTCGATCGTCGCGAATGCCGTCATCAGCACGACGACGGAATCTTCGCTGCGGGCCTGCATGGCGCGAGCAAGCGAGATTCCATCGAGCTTCGGCATCCTGACGTCCGAGAGCACCACGTCGATGTCCTCGAATTCGAGAATGGAAAGTGCCGCTTCGCCGTCTTCGGCCTCGCGCACCACATCGCCGCGACGGGCAATGAACGATGCAATCGCTCGACGCGCGGGGGCGTCGTCATCCACCACGAGTACGCGCAAACGCTCCGCCACGATCAGGCTCCTTCTGTTGCCAAGGGCAGGCGCAACACCACGCGCGCACCCCGGGGGATATTGTCCGAAATGTCGACCGAACCGCCAGCGCGATCGGCAGCCGCCGCGACCTGACAAAGTCCGAGTCCGAAACCACGCGCCTTCGTCGTGAAGAACGGCGTGAACAAGCGCGTCCGATCGCCTGCGGGAATTCCTGGTCCCTCGTCGCTGACCTCGATGGAAGCAATTCGCTGCGGCGACGCGGAAACCGAAACGTGGACGGTCGAACCCGGCGGCGCGACGTCGAGCGCATTTCGCACGAGATTGTCGAGTGCGCGCGAGAGATCGCCTTCGTCGATCAGAAACACCAGCCCTTCGGGAACGTCCCACGCGAGCGTCACGCCCGCTCTCTCCGCGCGCGTGCTGTTCAGCGCGATCACGCTCTGCACGAAGAGCTTCGCGCCGATCGCCGATTTCGGTCGTGGCGCCGGACGCGCGAGATCCATCACGCCTTCGACGAGATCACGCAGTCGCTTCGACTCGGCTTCCACGAGGCCGAGCTGTTCGAGAACGTCTTCCAACGCGGCGGTGGCGAGCCCCGACTCGGCGAGCGCGGTCCGCATGTTGAAGCAGGCGAACCCGATGCCCTGCAGGGGATTCTTCACTTCGTGAGCGAGGCCCGCCGCGACCTGCACCAGCGTTGCGCGTCGTTCCGCAAGTACCGCTCGCGCCCGCGCTTCGTCGCGCTCGCGACGCACCCGCCGCAGTTCGCATGCGCGCTGCACCGTCGCGGAGACATCGGAGAGATTTCGAAACGGCTTCTCGAGGTAGTCGTAGACACCGAGCCGCAGCGCCTGCACGGCCGTGTCGATCGACGGGAATCCCGTGATCACCACCAACTCGGCGTCACGTCCCGACGACCGGCTCTCTTCGAGCAGCGTGAGACCGCTGCCGTCAGGAAGATTCTTGTCGGTGACGATCACTTCGAACACGTCAGCGCGATTGAGCTGAACGCGCGCTTCTTTCAGCGTGCGCGCGACGCGAACATCGAATCCGGCCTTGGTGAGGACGATGTCGAGAATATCGGCGATGTCGGGGTCGTCCTCGACGAGCAGGATCAACGCGTTGTCCGTCACGCGCCGAAGGTAGGGCACGCGCGGTGTGAGCGGCAATTGCAGATCACCGACACCCGGTCGATCCACGATCGTTGTTTTCGGCGTCGTAGTCAGGCCACGCTTCGTGCGTGTGGCTCGCGAAATCGCTGCTTGTCGTTCATGCGCTCGGCGCCGGCGTCCTGGTCGGTTCGTCGACGCATCTTTTCCTGCAATCTATCTCCCTTTCGCGTGGGGTCGCGCGGCCTCGACTGTTGAAGCTCTATCCCCCGGTGGCACTCGCGGCGTGGGCGATCACATTCGCAGCTGGCGCGTGGCTGTATCCGAACTATCGCCTGAACATTCGCGACGCTTATCTCGACTACCACGCGGTCTGGGCGTCCGTTCTATTCGACATCAAGGAAAATCTCGCGGTGTTCGTGGGACCGCTCCTGGCGGTCGCGTGGTGGATGGCGCCGTCGGTCATCGACGATCCAGGCGCTGCGAACCGGCGCTGGTTCATGATCGCGTGCGCGTCGGCGGCGGCGATTTCATGGTGGAACACCGTCAGCGGACTGCTCATCGGATCGGTGCGGTCGGTATGAGATCCGAAGACGCCATCGCTCGCCCGCTCGCTGCGGCGGTCGCATTGTTCGTGACGTGCGCCGTCTTCTTCGTCGTCTCGGCGATGCACACGAAGCTCTACTACTACGTCCCGGCGCTGCATCTCTGGACCTGGGATCCGCCGCCGCGCCGCATCGCGATGGATTGGTTCTATCGCGCAGGACTGTCCCTCTCGCTCGGTGCTCTCACAGCGCCGATCGCACTGGCAATCGCGCGGCGACTCCCCCCTGCCCGCGTCGCCGGGTCGACGCGTTTGTTCTTCGGACTCGCGTTCGGGGTGATGCTCTGGTGTGCGCTCTATGTCTCGTTCGCGCTGAGCGTGACGCCGCGAGCGAAGACGCCATCGACACAGACGCGCGATGACGACTGATGCGTCACACTCGCGCGATGACCGTCGCACCGCCCCCTGCCCCGCCACTCGCCTTCGATCACGTGCAGATCGCCGCGCCGAAGGGCGCCGAATCCGCTGCTCGACACTTCTTCGGTGAAGTCCTCGGACTCGCCGAACTGCCGAAGCCGGCTCCGCTCGCAGCGCGCGGCGGCGCCTGGTTCGCGTGTGGAACGTGGCAATTGCACGTGGGCATCGAAGAAGTGTTTCGTCCGGCGCGCAAGGCACACGTCGCGCTGCGGGTCGCCGATCGCGAAGCACTTGGCGCGCTGCGTACTCGGATCGAAGCGCACGGCATCGCCACCGCCGACGGAGATACCGCAGGCGGCATGGTGCGTTTCTACGCCGACGACCCGTGGGGCAACCGCATGGAGTTCGTCACCTCGGCGTGATGCGCACGGACCAGGATCGTGGAACAGTTCGAGCGACCCACGAAACGAGGAGTGCACCCATGGCTGGATTGACGGGCGGTCCCGCGTGTCAGAGTTGCGGCTCGCCGATGATGTCGGCGCGCGAGCATGGCGGAGGAAAAGAATCGAACCCGTACTGCTCGCTGTGCTCGGACGACCGCTGTTTTTCTCTGGAGTCTTCGTGGGCGACAAGGTCGGTAATCCTCTCCGCAAGGAAGACCGACACCCACATCAGGTCACGACCGGCCTGAGCTGACGGCGATTAGGGCCTGTACGACGAGCTCAGTGTCGAATCTTCGGCCAAAACGACCTCAACGACCCGGACAGAATTGCCGAGTGCGCCCTGCAGTGCGCCTTGCACGCGCTCGCAAATGAAACGTGACAATTCCTCACCAGTCGGGA
>CBIHQZ010000629.1:0-4806 GCA_966212315.1 uncultured Myxococcales bacterium | reverse complement strand
TGCGCACGCCCGGATGTCGCGTCGCGTAGCGCCAGAGCGGGATCCACAGCAATCCGACCACTGGCGTCACGAGGAACGCCGCGCGCCATCCGAAGCGATTCGAGAGCGCGACCGCGACGAGCGGCGCGATGGCTGCGCCGATGGAACTGCCGGTGAAGAGCACACCGAATCCAGCGGAGCGGTGCGCAGGCGGGAGCACGCGTTGCATCGTCTGCGCGGCGCCGGGGAATCCGGGTGCTTCCGCCAGACCGAGCGCGATGCGCAACACGAAGAGCACTGCGAATCCCGGCACGAGTGCGTGAAGCACGCCCGCCAGCGTCCAGAGCAGCATCGACCAGACGAGCCCGCGTCGCGCGCCGACCTTGTCGATCCACTTTCCCGCGAGCGGCGCACCGACCAGGTACGCGATCGAGAACGCAGCCTGGATGATTCCGTACGCGGCATCGTCGAGATGGAGATGCTCGGTGACGGTCGGGGCGAGCGCGGAGAGCGCCTGTCGATCGATGTAACTCACGGCCATGGTGAGCGTCGCGACGATGGCGACGAACCACGCTCGGCGGTTGGAAAGGGCGCTCTGCATGAGCGGCGCTACGACACGCGCGCCACGTGAATTGAGCACGACGGTGACAGCTCGTCCGGCGAAGAGCGCTACCGACGATGAAACGCAATGCGCTGCTCAGCGCGGGCGCGCGCCACGAGTCGCGTACTCCGCGACGATCGGCCCGTAGACCTCCATCGGCGGCATCCCTTCGAAGCTGTGCACCGCGCCGGTATTCGCCCACGCGAGACCTTCGCCTCGGCACGTCTCCATGAACGGCGCGAACCACGCGTGGTCGTCGAGCATCGTCGCGCGCACGTTCACGAAGTAATCGAGCCCTTCGGGCCGCGTGAAGAGCCAGCTCTTGCAGTGCTCGCAATGAAAGTGTCGCGTCGCGCCGTGAAGCCCGCCGATCACCGGTTCGCCTCGCACGATCTCGAACCCTTCCACCGGGATCGCCAGCGACAGCGAGAACGCGCTCGCACTCATGCGCTGACAGCCGGCGCAATGACACGCCATCGACAACAGCGGCGCCGCGCTGATGCGCATTCGGACCGCGCCGCAGCGACACCCCGCATCCCAAGGAAGCTTCCAATCGCTCATGGCGCGGACGATACCGGATTGCGCTCGGCGCACGCACGTCACAGGTGCTGCGCGGTCGGTGTCGATGTAGAGACGGTAGTGTCGCCGCCGCATCGCGCGACCCGAGGTCACGTTCATGAACGAAGTTCCCACACTCGCCGAATGGGTCGGCGATCCCGCTCGCTTCGACGCCTGGTTCACGCGCTTCTACGACCGCGTTCGCGACGATGAAGTCCTCGCACCCATTTTCGCGACGATGAACCCCGATCACGCGCGGCACGTGGCCGCGTTCGTGCGCGAGGTATTCGGCGGCGCGAAGGAGTACAGCGCATCGCACGGCGGTCATTCGCACATGGTCCGCAAACACTTCGGCCGTGCCCTCACCGACGCGCAGCGCAAACGCTGGATGGGCCTGTTGCTCGACACCGCCGACGAGTGCGGTCTGCCGAGTGATCCCGAGTTCCGCTCGTCGCTCGTCGCGTACCTCGAATGGGGCTCGCGCCTTGCGGTGATCAACTCGCAGCCGGGCGCCGAAGCCGATCCACACGCGCCGATGCCCGCATGGAAGTGGGGTGCGACGGGCGGCCCGTAGGTTCCGACGGAGTGAACGATGGTGGCCGCGTGCGCGCGCGGCCGCGTCGTGATCCAGTACGGGGATCACCATGCACTTCGATCGAACGCGCACGATTCGTCGCATCACTGTCGCCGCCCTCGCGTTGGTCACCGCGTGCGCGCAGACCACGACGCCCACGGACGGTGGCAACACGGTCGATGTCGCAGTGATCGACGCACCGGCGGACAGCGCCAGCAGCGACGCGACGTTGCCTGCCACCGATGCGGGCGGATTCTGCGCCGATCCGAATTCTGCGCGCATCGCGTTGAATGGCGTCGTCGCGGAGAGCCCCGCGCCGAGTGCCTCGTTGATCCTTCTCAACTGCTGCGACTCCGCGCTGCTCCGCGTGACCACCGCGCGTTTCACCGACAGCATCGCCGTCGTGTGGCGCCATCAGATCGGGCAGGGACCGGATCTGCCGGTGACGCTCGACCTCGCGAACCTTCCCGACGGCTGGAGCGTGTGGCTGGTCGATGGTTGCGAACCGACGATGTCGAGTTGCACACCCGTCGATCGCTACGACAGCGGCCTCACCGGAACGTTGCATATCGAGCGCGCGGCGGACGGGCAGGTACGGATGTCGGCTTGTCTCGACGTGTCCGAGCCCGCCTCGATGCCGCATCCGGTCGTGCACTCGCTGCAGTTGTGGGTGCCGTCGGTCACGACGACGATGTGATGGCGTGCGACGTGTCGCGCGCTACGGCAGGCGCGTCACCGCATGCGTCGTGGGGTCGCTGACGACGCGTATGTCGCGCACGCGCGAAGTCGTGCCGATGTGCTGATCGGGTGCGAGTCCCACCGGTTCGTCCGTAATGATCGCCGGACGCGTTGCAGCCGGACCGCCGCCGCGTGCACGCAAGCCAGCGGTACCCATCTGACCATTGCCCGTATGACTCTGCGTAAGGCCGGGCTGATACCCCGTCATTCCGAACTTCGCGTCCGACTGCTCGAGATGAAGCGAATTGTTCGAGCGTGGCGCACCAGCCGGGCCTGCTCGCCGTACGTCGTTGATCTCGCGACAGCCGACTGCGCCGAGCAGACAAGCCACGGCCGTGATGGAACGAATGATGTGGTGGTTCATGAAGCACCTCGTGGCAGTGATGTGTCGCAACGGGCGTGCCCGCGGACTGCATCACCGATCAGCGAGGCCCTTCACCCGACGACCGTTGTCGCGCGCGATGCGCCGGAACGCGGGTGAGACGCGCGCGTCGAGGAGACCGTGCGACGGTCGCGCATGAATGGATACTCGCCCGGACGCAAAGCGCAGATCAGCGACGATTCAGGCTCGATACGAGCCATCGCCGGCCCTGCCGCGGCATTCGGTGAATGGATACTTTCCGCGTCAGGCGCCCGCGGCGGTCGCTGCACGTAGCCGGCGCACCAGCACGTGGATCACGCCTTCCGCGAGTTCCGCGGTGTCGTGCAACACGTCGTAGAAGTCTTCCTGCGCGATGCGCAGCAGGGTCGAGTCTTCGACGACTTCGACCGAGTCGGAACGCGGCGAAGAATCCAGCACCGACATCTCGCCGAACACTTCGCTCTCGCCGAGGTCCACCGCCGGCCGCCCGTCGCGCACCACGCGCACGCGCCCGTCGATCACGAAGTACAGCGCATCGCCCGGATCGCCGTGTCGGAACACCACCGCGCCTGCTGCGCGCGGCTCGACGTCGGCGCTGCGCGCGAGCGCGAGCAGGTGCTCGGGGGGCACTTCCGCGAAGAGCGGGATGCGCTGCAGGAACAGAACCTTCTCGAGCGTTGTGTACATCTCGTCCCACGGGTCCATGCCGGTTCGACCGGTCGAGAAAGAGTACTCGGCGTACGTGCGAACGCGTACGTCGGGATCGTCCCGCAGGCGACCGAGCACATCACGCCATCCGTCGGGTTGGAACGTCGCGAGCACCAGCGCTGCCATCTCGCGCACCGCCGGATCTTCGTCGCCGGTGAGCGCGCGCACTTTGTCGTCCGGCAATCGCAGCCCGCGGAACTGCGACGCGTCGAGCGCGATGACTCGCGCGAACGACTCGGGCAGATCGAGCAGCTGTTCCACGAACGCCTGCGTCCCCGCGTTGGGCGGCGACGGCCGGGGGAGGGGGCTCTGCTTCAATTCGATGAAGGCGTCGAGTTCGACCACGAATTGCCGTCGCACCCGCACATCGAGCAGGTTCTCGAGCAGTTCCACGGCACGTGCACGCCGCGCGGTGTCCGTCGCGAACAATGCGTCGCGGGCCGCCGACACCTGTCCGTACGGATGCGCGAGTTCGCCCAGACGCAACACGCGGATCAATCCCTTGCGCAATCGCTCGATCACCCAGCGGTCGAGCAGCGGCAGCGCGAGAAACGCACGCGACGCCACGTATTGCGCGCGCATCCGGGCGACGCCTTCGATCTCGCGCAACATCCGCGGCTCGGCATCGTTCGGGTCGATCGACTCGTACTGCCCCGCCGCGCGGCATCGCGACGCCGACGCGAGGACCTTCTGCCGAACCCACTCGTCGGGTGCATCGATGTGCCGCAGCAGCACCCGGTACGCGCGCTGCGTGCGAATTCCCGCGAGCACGCGTGGCAGTGCGAGCTTCACCACGCGCGGAGTCTTCTCGTCGCCGAGCGCCACGTCGATCGCGTTGATCGCCGCATCGCCGATCTGGATCAACGCGCGCGCCGCCGAACTCGCGGCGGGCGCGTCGTTCATCGCTTCCAACACGACCGGCACCGTCGCCGGATCACCGACACTGCCGGCCGCCGCCAGCGCGGCGCGACGAACACTCGGTTCAGCATCGGTGAGCAATCGCCGCACGATGCGCTGCAGTCCGTGAATACCGGGCCGCGCGAACAACGCCGCTGCGCGCGCACGATCGGACGGATCACTCGACCCGAGCCACGCTTCGACAACCCGTCCCGCCGCCAGCGTTCCTTCGAGCCCGCCGCGCCGGAGCAGCGTGCTCATCGTCGCATCCTGCAGTCGTGGGCGCGTCGAGTGAACGCGCGATGCCAGCGCGTCGAGGCAGTCTTCGCCCGCCAGCTCGCCGAACGTGTCGACCGCTTTCGCCGCCACGGCGTCGTTCGGATCGTCGAT
>CBIHQZ010000628.1:0-4817 GCA_966212315.1 uncultured Myxococcales bacterium | reverse complement strand
GCACATTCGTGACCAATGGTGAGCGCTGCCGCGCGCCCCTCTCCCTCCGACGCCAGCAAGAGTCGCGCGAACGCAGGCGTCGTCGAGAGAGGGGCTCGAACGACGGTGAAGTGGCGTGTGCAGTCGTACGCAGAACAGTCCGCGACGAACGCTGCAGAGAATCTGCCGGCATGTCGCGCGCCGAGTGCCGGTACACATTGACAGCACGCTGTCATGCGTCTTCCAGCGACGTTGCGATTCACGCCTCGCCCCGAGCGACGACGCTCGCGAGTCTCCCCCTCTCTCGACGTCGCGGGCGCGTCGCGAACGAAGCAGTCGCGACGGAGGGAGAGGGGGAAAGCGGACCCATCGCTCGAATTGGATGGGGGGTGAGGTGCATCCTCCGACCTACCCCGCGCGTTCGAGCACGCGGCCGATGGCCCACCCGATCGCAGCGCGGGCGGCGTCTTCGGACCACTGCGAGAACGGCGCGCCGGTCTCTTCGATCGCGCCACGGATTGCATTCGCGATGCGCCCTTCCAGACGCGCGCGCTCGGCGTGGATCGCTACCGACAACTCATCGTCGCGTCGCGCCGCGATGAGGCACTCGACCCACGCGAGCGGCTCGGCCTCTTGCGCGTCGATCGCGCCACGCAACGCATCGATGGCCCCTTGGACTCGCGGCCAAGGTGCGCTCGCCGCACCGACGCGTGCGATCACTCGTTCTTCCAACACGCGCGTGGCGTGTTCGAACACGGGCAGCACCAGGTCGCGCTTCGCTGCGAAGTAATGATGCACCGCACCCTTCGAGACCGACGCCGCCGCAGCGATCTCGGCCAGGGTCGCGGCTTCGTATCCGTGCGTCGCGAAAGCGCGCGTCGCGTGTTCGATCAGTGCACCGCGCGTGCTGTTGCGTCGCTCGGCCTGCGTACGTCGCGCTTGTTGCGCCATCTGCTCCGCACGTATGGTACCGGCCGTGACTCAGTCGTCGCGTCGATTCGCCACGCCGCCGCCGAAGATCACGCGCGAACAGATCGACCGCCTGCTCGCCGCGGATCTGTCCGGCCTCGGGCATTTGCGGGTCGGTGTATCGACCTCGTCGTTCCAGACCGAGGGCGGACTCGACGGGACCGATCAGCCCGCGACCAACTGGCGACGCTGGCAGCGTTCCGGTCGCGTCGAAACGATCGGCGCTGCGTGCGGGCTCTGGCAGCGCTATCCGCTGATCGCCGAACGCTGCAGTTCGATGGGCCTCGATCTGTTTCGCATGTCGGTCGAGTGGGCGCGCGTCGCGATCTCGCAACATCGCTTCGACGATCGCGCCGTGCGCGGCTATGCGGACCGACTCGCCCTGCTCGAACGCGCGGGGATCGAACCGATTCTCACGCTTCAGCACTTCACCCATCCGAAATGGCTGGGCCCGGACTTCTGGCTGACGGAGCAGTCCCCCGCGGTGTTCGCCGACTACGCGCGAACCATTACCGAACGACTCGCGCTCGCACTCGGCGAGCGCGGCATCGCACCGCCGCGCCGGATCCTCACGATCAACGAACCGAACATGCTCGCCCTCGCGACGTTCTTCGCAGGAATCTTTCCGCACGAGCGCGGCTCGCTCGCACAGGGCGATCTCTTCGGCGGCGCGCGCGGCATTCGCATGCTCGATCACCTCCTCGCAGCGCACGTGCTCGCATACCGCGCGATCCATGCGCTCTATCGCGAACGTGGATGGCCGGCACCCGACGTGAGCCTCAATCTCTGCGTGTTCGACGTGTACGGCTTCGGCCGCATGCCCTTCGATCTGCTGCGTGCGGGCGAACGCGGCATCGCTCGCACGGCACTCGGCGAACACACGCGCGCCTGCCGCGATCATTTCTACGCAGCCCTCTGCGGCGACGAGCGATCACCACGCGTCGATGTGGCTCGCGCGATCGATCGGTTCTTCTGGATGTTCGTCTCCCCCGAACTGTTCGGCGCGACGCTCGATGCGGTCTATCGCGAACCAGGCGTGCCGGTGATGGACTCTCTCGCGATCGACATCTACGACCCGTGGTCGTACCAGCAGACGCGCGGAGCCGAGGCCGCACTCGCGGGATTCGCG
The DNA here is from genome assembly GCA_966212315.1 of uncultured Myxococcales bacterium. Classification (GTDB taxonomy): domain Bacteria; phylum Myxococcota_A; class Polyangia; order Polyangiales; genus CBIHQZ01. The sequence goes on along the minus strand of CBIHQZ010000628.1, from coordinate 2,740 downwards.
CGCGGCGAGCCGGTGCTCTCGCTGCTGGAAAAAGCGCGCGGCGTGCGACTCGCGGAGCCGTGGGAGTGGTCGTACGACCCGGACACGTATCTACGCGTGCTCCGCGCGATCCACGATTCCGAGGCACCGCGACCGATCGATGTAATCGAGAACGGCATGGCGCAGCGCCGCGAACCGGGCTCCCTCGAAGTCACCCGCCCCGACGGCGTGTCGCGACCGGACTTCATTCGCGGCAGTGCGTTCGCTTCGGCGCAGGCACGCGCCGTCGAGAACATTCCGCTTCGCACGTACGCGTACTGGACCCTGGTCGACAATTACGAACTCGGTCGCTACGTGCCGCGATTCGGGCTCTACGCGCTCCCCGATTCCGAAGACCCGACCCGCGCGGCGGCGTGGCAGACCACCGATGCGATGGGCGACGACGCGGCAGGGGCACTCGCCGGATTCGCGCACGTCGTGAAGACCGCGCGCACCGACGCGGGTGCGGCGCGCGATGCGTTGAGTGCGTATCTCGGCGTCGGCGTCTAGAGCGGATGCGCGTCGGACTCGCGCACGACGAGCACCGGGCAATGCGCGTGATTCACGACGCGCGCGGCAGTCGTTCCGATCAAGCGATCGAGCGCGGTGTATCCGTGGCTGCCGATCACGATGAGGTCCGCGCCGATTCGCTTCGCCACGTCGCACAGCGTCTGCCACGGCGTGCCGAGTTCGATCTCGATCCGCTCGACCACGCCACTCGGCAGGGTTGCCGCCTGTGCTTCGAGTGCTTTGCGCGCTTGATCCACGAGCACCGGCGCCAGCTCCGCGGGCGTGAGTGTGAAGGCCTGCGCCGGAAACTCGACCGGGATGCCGACCGCGCGCGCGAGCACGAGTTTGCCCCCGGTGCGCTGTACGAGACGCGCGGCGTAATCGAGGACCTTTGCCGAGCGAGGTGATGCATCGAGGCCGACGAGAACGAGATTCATGAAACCCTCCGTAGCGAGAGACGTGCCGCGAGACCCGCACGGGATCCGAGATGCGTGGGGGACCGACTCGTCCACGCTTTCGCATCGAGAACACCCCGGCTTATCCTCCGCGCGCTCGAATGACCGCATCGCCCGCTGCTTCTACTTCGTCGCCGTTCGCACGCTCGCTTCGCCGCGCGCGTCCGTTCGCGTTCTTGATCATCCCCATCGTCGCGTTGTGGGAACTGCTCGCGCACGCATGGATCGTGACGCACGTGCCACGCGATGCCGACTGGCGTGCTGCGCACGATTTCATCGCACGCGAGCGGCACCCCGGCGATCTCGTCGCGAGTGCGCCGCTCTGGACCGATCCGCTCGCACGGCAGTACTTCCACGATCTGATCCCGCTTCGCGACGCGGCCCGTGCCGATGCGAGTGCGTACCGGCGAGCTTTCGTCGCGACGATCCGTGGTGGCAATCACGTCGACTTTCGCGGCTGGCCCGAAGAACGCTCGCAACGCTTCGGAGAAGTCACCGTGCGCGTGCTTCGCAATCCGGCGCCCGCGAACGTCACGTACGACTTCGTCGAACACGTCCGTCCGCCCGATGCGCATGTCACGCGTGGTGAGCGCGAGTGCACGTTCCGCGCGGGAATTCGCGTCGGCGGCGGAGGCCTCGGCCAGGGTGCTCTCGCGGGGCCCGAGCAGTTCATGTGCGGCGAAGGTTGGAACTATGTCGGGCGCACGATCGCCGAGGACATGGAGCATCGCGGGCGGCTCTGCATCTGGTCGCATCCCGTCGTCGATTCGCCGATGCGCACGACGTTCGCGAACGTGCCCCTCGGCGGAATGATCCGCGGGCATCACGTGGTGGCTTACGAAGCCGAACGCGGCGGCGATCACGGCGAGACCGGCGCGCCGATCACACTCACCGTGTCCGTGGGCGATCACGTCGTCGGCCGCGACACGCACAGCGACGGCGAGGGCTGGAAGCTGTTTCAGTTCGACACCAGCGGCTTCCGCGGACAGACGCAGCCGGTGACCTTCGAAGTCACCGTGCCGTCGGGCGGCAATCGTCACTACTGCTTCCAGGCGGACGCGCGATGAGTACTTCGGACAACGAGATTCCGGTCGCCGATGCGGCCAATGTCGAGCACGAGACCGGCGCCGCCAGCGACGCGCAACCTGCTGCGAACGCGGAACCCGTCGCCGCTGACAACGCATCGATCGCGCTTCCGGTCGACCCGATCGCGGCGCGCAAGGCGCGGATCAAGTGGTGGGATCACCTCGTCGGCCTCGCCATCGCGTCGGTCTACACGGGGATTCTCGTCCGCACCGCGCGCACGCTCGGCTACGCGCGCGACGAGGGTTTCTACTTCGACGCCGGTCGCGCCTACGCACGCTGGTTCGAGTTCCTCCTGCGCGCGCCGCGCGAGGCGCTCCAGCGTCAGGCCATCGACGCCGCGTGGACGGTGAACCACGAGCATCCCGCGCTGATGAAGTCGCTCTTCGGGCTCTCTTGGCTCTACCTCCACGAGAAGCACAAGATCTTCGCCGAGGCCGGCACCGCGTTCCGCTTCCCCGGCATGGTGATGGGGGGGCTCGCGCTATGGCTCGTGTACGTGATGGGCACGCGCGCCTATTCGCGCCGCGCGGGGTTCATGGCCGCCGGGGTGCTCGCGTTCATGCCGCGCGTCTTCTATCACGCGCATCTCGACTGCTTCGACGTCGGGGTGATGTTCTGGTGGACCCTGGTGATCTACTGCTATTGGCGGTCGGTCGAAGGGAGCATCGGTT
>CBIHQZ010000627.1:0-4817 GCA_966212315.1 uncultured Myxococcales bacterium | reverse complement strand
TGAATCTTCCGCGTCCGCCCGGGATGCCTGGCGCCGTTCGTCCGCCGTCGCCTCCCGCCGAGGCCGCACCGCCCGCGGTTATCGAGTCAGCTCCCGTGGTCGAGTCGAAGCCGGCGCAGGCAGTCGCTTCGGTTCCGCCGATCGCGGTGCCGGCACCGATCGAGTCGCCGGAACTCGCCGAACTCCTAGCGCTCGACGATCTCGACGCGCGTCGATCGGAAGAGATCATCGCGCAGGCAAAGGCCACGACGCCGCCCCCCGCGAGTGAACCGCGCACCGCGCCGCCGCCCGCCGCTGACGAAGACAGCGAAGCGGAACTCTCGCTCGAAATTGGCAACAGCGTTCCGCCGGCGTCGAACGAAGGCGCGGACATCGACATCTCGTCACCGCCGGATGCATCGCCCACCACGCCGCCGGCCGCATCCACCGACGAAGACGAAGGACCTGCGCTCGAAGCCGCCGTCGAAACGACCGAGACCTCGGAAGAGGAAGCACCGGCGATCGCGTCGTCCGAAGAGGAAGACGAGGGGCCGGCGTTGGAAGCGGCCGGCGACGACGAAGGACCTGTCTTCGAGACCGAAGAGGGCGAAGAAGCAGTTCTCGAAGTCGGTGACGATGCCGAGGTCGAAGCGCCGCGTCGCGCCGAAGACGATCGTGGTGCGTTGCTCGCGGCGACCGTCACGTCGCGCAAGCGCTGGTTGGAGCCCGCGGAAATCGCGTACGCGGGCGATGCGCGCGCCGAAGTCGAAGCACGGGCCGGGCTGCTCGAAGGCGAAGCACAATTCGCCGATACCCCCGCGCGCACCGCGGAGATGCTCACGCTCGCCGGCGAGATGATCGAAGGCGTCGTCGGCGATCGGTTGCGCGCAAAGTCGCTCTACGAACGCGCGCTGGAGTCCGACCCGAACGCGCTTTTTGCGATTCGTGCGCTCCGCCGGATCGCGCTGCTCGACGACGACGTGGCACTCGCGCGCGAACTCACCGAACGCGAGCGGGCGTTGCCGTTGTCCGAAACCGATCGCATCGAGGTCGACGCGTTTGCGGCCGAACTCGAAGCGCGCGAGTCGCAGTCGTCCGCGCAGGCGATCTGGGAATCGCAGTCGAGCGTCGCGGGCGTGCGTGGCGCGGTTGCCAAGCTGCTCGACGGCGGATCGCGACGTGATGCGGCCACGATGGGACTCGCACTCGAGAGCATCGGTTCCACTGCGAGCGGCGTGTTCGGCGCGGCTGCAAATCTCGCGCGTGCGCGACTTGCCGAACGCGACGTGCAGAACGACACGGCACTCAACGCGGTACAGGCCGCGGTGCAGCGCGATCCGACCGACGTGACCTCGTGGCTCGCCATGGCGCGCATCGCGATCTCGCGCGAGAACGCGCCGGTGTTCCGTGACGCGCTCGGTGGTCTCGCGCGCACCGGAACCGGCAGTGCCGCGGGATGGGCCGCGACCGCGCTCGATGCGGCGACCGGATCGATTCTCGGCGCGCCGATCGGCTCGGCGACGGTGCCGAGCGGTGGCCCGGGCGCGTGGCTCGTCGCGCACGCGATGCGTGACAGTGGAATCGACGAAATGCCGCAGGTGACGGCGTCGCTCGAAACCGCGACCGACTCGCAGAAAGCCGCGTGGGCGCTGCTCACCGAAGAAGGCGCTGCGGCGAACACCTCGGACGTCGGTCGATTCATGGTGCTCCGCCGCGCGGTCGCTGCCGGCGATGCGACGCGCACTGCCGCTGCAGCCGCGAATCTTCTGGGTGGCGACGATGCCGCCCGCGCGGGCGCGCATGCTGCGTTGCTGGCGACGAAGGACACCGTGAGCGCGAGCGAGGTTGCCGCGTTGTCCGTCGGTGATGCCTTCCGTATGCCCGAACTCGCCTCGGCACTGATCGCAGTGAGTGCGGGTGCCGACGCCGCCGAGGCCAAGGTTCCGCCGCGGGTCGAGGGTGCATTCGAGTCGATCGCCGCCACCGAGCGCACGCTGCGCGACGACGGCAACAGCGAGACCGCGATGACGAACTTCGCGGCTGCGCGCGACGCCGAAGGCCACGATGCTGCGCGTCTCTACGCGGCGCGTGCGATCGCACGGTCGTCGGGTGAACTCGCGACGTACGCCGAGACACTCGCAACGGAGACCGCGTTGGCCCCCGAAGCGAAGCGGGCCGCCGGTCTGCGCTTCCTGCGGGGCGCGATCGGTGCGGGGCTCGCGCTCGAAGGCGCCGCCCACGAAGCGCTCGACGCGGCGCGTGCACTGAAGGGCGATCTCCCGTCCGCCGAACTCACCGCGCTCTTCGGTCTTAGAGGCGAAGTATCGCCCGCGGATTCGAGCGAAGTGCTCACCGCCGCCGCTGCCGATGCCACCACGCTCGCGCAGCAGATGGCGGCGGTGCGCGCATCGTTGCGCCTCGCGGCGACCGAGCCCGAAGCAGCCGCGCAGGCTCTGTACAAGGCCTGGTCGCGGGTCAAACAAGACGGCGTGCTCTCGGCCCTCGTGCTGCGCGCGCTCCCGCACGACGACATCGATCACCGCGATGCGATCATGCGCGACGCCGCCGAGCGTTCCGAAGCAGCCGGTCCGGTTGCAGGCGTGACCGCGTGGACCCTCGTCGCGCAAGCGTTGAGTGACGCGGGACGTCCGGGCGATGCCGCCAAGGCACTCGCTCGCGCGCGATCGTTCGACGCCAACGACCCGGCCCTCGTCGCGTGGGAAGAAGATCTCTGGCTCTCGTCGGGAATGTTCTCCGAGGTCGCCGAGCGAAGCTTCGACGCGCTCAAGTCCGCGACCAACGACGAGCAGCGAATCGCCGCGTACGAGCGACTCGCCGAACTCGACAGCGCGTTCCGCAACGACGTCGCGAGCGCGGTCCTCACCTACCAGGCGATCCTCGAACTCGCGCCGGGACACATGGCGTCGTTGCGCACCCTCGAGCGGTACTTCCTCGAGCAAGGGCGCTACGAAGAGTTGCTCGGAATCTACGACCGGTTGATCCGCCATGTCGGTGACCCGGCCGACGCAACGGCCATCGCACACGCGGCGGCGCGAATCGCAATCGAGCAGGCCGAGAACGACCAGAGCGCAGGCGCACCGTTCTGGGCGGCTGCGTTCGAGCGTGGCGCATCGGATCTTCGCACCGTGGTTGCCCTCGACGCCGAGGCGCGTCGCGGCGGCGATCTCACGCGATTCGCGGCGGTGATGGAACGCGGCGAAAGCCTCGCGACCGAACCACGCGAACGCGCGACCTACGCCCTGCGCGCAGCCGAGGCGCACATCGGACTCGGGCAGTTCGAGCGCGCGGCCGAATCGCTGGCGCGCGCACGCGAAGCGTACCCGGCGCACCCGGTGGCACACGCATGGACCGCGTATCTCCGCGAGCATCAGTCCGACTTCGCCGGTGCTGCCGAAGCATACGAAGCGCTCGCACGCGTCACGAAGGTGCCGCCGCACGCCGTTGCCGCGCTGCTCAAGGCCGCGATTCTCTGGCAGGACAAGACCGACAACGCCGAGCGCGCGCGCACCACGCTGCGCGAAGTGTTGACGCGCGATCCGTCGAACGCCGACGCGTTCCAGCGCTCGCTGCGCGTGATGAAGGACCAAGGCGACAAGCAGTCGGAACTCGATGTGCTCGAGGGGCGCATCAAGGCCGGCGGCACGCCGAACGATCTGCTTCCGCTGCATCTCCGCATGGCGGAAGTCGCCGAGGAGATCGGCGATCTCACTCGCGCGCGCAATGCGCTGCGCGCGGTGATCGCGGTCGAGCCCGATCGTCAGGACGCACTTCGCGTGCTCGCGCGTCTCTCGCGCACCACGCAGGACTGGGCCGCTGCGGCCGACGCGATGATCAAGCTCGCGCGCCTCTCGCAGGACGCAAACGAGCGCAACGAATTGATGTACGGACTCGGCGAGATCTTCGATCAGCATCTGAACGATCCGCGTCGTGCCGAAGCTGCGTACAAGCGCGTGCTCCAGTTCCTCCCGAACGACGTCCGCACGCTCACCCGCATCGCGGATCTCTACGCGCGCGCCAACAACGCAGCGGCCGAAGCCGAGACGCTGCGCACCCTCGTGGCGGCAACGCCGGCCAGCGCGACACGCCGTGGATTGCAGATCCGACTCGCGGCGGTGTTGAGCGAGAAACTCGAGGAAGGAAAGAAAGCCGAAGAAGTGCTGGAGGCGGCGCGTCGCGATGCCCCCACCGACATGGACGTGCTCCGCGCGTTTGCACGGCTCTACGTCCGCCAGGAAGCGCCGATGGCGCTGGCGGTGTTGCTCGATCGCGCGGCCGGCGAAGTGCGACGCGTGCTCGATGCGGATCTCACCAACTCGGCGCAATTCGAACTGCTCACCGACATCTTGAAGCTGCGAGGGCGGGTCGACGGCGCGCGCGTCGTCGGCGCAGTCGCGCAGGGTCTCGGCGTCGGCACCGAGAAGCTCGCGGCGCTCTCGCGCGAGGGGACCGTCCCGGGTGCGGGGGCGAACGTGCTCACCGTCGACGTGATGGACATGCTCGCGCCGCCGACCGTCACCAACGCGCACCGCGAGCTGTTCCGGCTCTCCGCGGACGTTCTCGAGAAGCTGATTCCGTTCGACCTCGCTGCCGTCCGTGCCGAGAAGCTCGGGGCGCGGCCACATCCGATGCGCGCGGAGATCGAGCGCGTAGCGAAGCTCTTCGGACTCGAATCGATCGAGATCCTGATCGGCCCGGCGACCGCGCTGATCGTCACCCCGATCGGGCGTCACCCGCCCACCGTGATGATTCCGATCGACCTCGCGAACTCCCCCGCATCGCGCTTCGCGATCGTGCGCGCCTTGGCGATCGTCGCGCTC
>CBIHQZ010000626.1:0-4831 GCA_966212315.1 uncultured Myxococcales bacterium | reverse complement strand
GATGTCGCCGTACCCGTCGCCATCGATGTCGCCCACGCCCGCGACGTCCGTCCCCAACGCCGCCGAAGGCGGACTCCCCGCGCGAGTCAGTATCGTCGAGGGCCTCGTCGGCAAGCCACTCGCGCTGCCGTGAAACACATAGATCGTGCTCTCTCCCGGTGCGCCCACGACCAGATCGCCGAACCCGTCACCGTTCACATCGCCGGCAGCGGCGATCGTTTCGCCGAACCGCGAATTCGGCGATCCACCGGTGAGCACCGCGTCTTGCGTCGTCCCGAGTCCGCTCGGACCGCCGCTGTATACGCTCGCGTTCGCGGCGTCGGGATCGCCGACCACGACATCGCCGTAGCCGTCGCCATCGACGTCGAGCACCGGGAACGCGAAGTTCGCAGTGTTCGCACCGTTCGGACCGAGCGTCGTGACCGGCCACGCAGGCGAGGGGTCACCAAGCACACCCTCGGCGCGCGCGCGCACGCGCCACCAATGAACGCCGCGCGCCAGGTCGCCGATCGGGTCGGTGTGCGTGCCGGTCGCGTCGATGCGGCGCACGACGGTGCTGCAAGTTCGGTCGCTGCACAGTTCGACGCGCGCGCCGTCGGCGCCGGCGGGGAGTGCCCACGAGAACGTCAGCGCCCCTGCGGTGACAGCGCTGTTCGACGCCGGCAACAACGGACGCGGCGCAGTCGGCGTGACGAATACGTCGACGGGCACATCGGCCGCCGCATCGGTGCCACTCGGCATCGGCATCATCTCGACCGCGGTACAGCGCGCATCGTTGCCGCAGGTGAGCCCTTGTTCCTCGCAGCGCACCGTCACCGTGCATTCGTTCTCGGGAACGGTCGTGCAGCCGGTGGCGAGGCTTCCGCACGCGAGCGGAAGGAACACGGGGAGCGAGAGCGATCGCTGCGTCACGAATCGGAAGCGCGCGGTGTGTCGAAGTGTCAGGGCTGGTCGATCCGCACCGTCTGCTGCGACACGAAGTTCGACCACCATCGTCACCGCCGAATCGCGCGGACCCGTGCTCGACGGCGTCACGCCGAACGACGCCGGCAACGTGATCGCGCCCGCGCCCTCGAAGGGCCACGACGCGTCACCGACTGCGCCGGTCGATGACTGCGCAGCGCCTCGCACGGTGACCGACAACGACGTGGCGCGACGCGAGCCGAGGTCCGAGTCGACGTGAATCGTCACTTCCGTTGCGGTGTATCGACAGCCGGCGATCGCAGCGAACATCCCCGCGGCGGCGAGTCTCGACGTTCGGAACGTCCTGTTCGATCGCGCCTTCAAGGTGTCCGGGCCTCGCGCATCGGGCCCAGTCTATCCGGGGTGGCTCGCGCGGCGAGATTTTCCCGCGATCACCGGTACCCATTGGACGCAGCGCATCACCGGCGCCCCACCACACACAGTAGGATCGCGGGCGATGACGAAACGAACCGCTCTCGCGTCCGCGCTCTTCACGCTGCTCGCGGTGCCGCTCGATGCGACCGCACAGACCCCCGGCCAGCCCGACACGACGCCCGTCCTCGAGCCGCTGAGCACCGAAGAGTTCGCCGCGCTCCGACCGATCGCCGACCGGGGCGGCGCGATTCTCGTGCGCGACCCGGGAGCCGGCATCCGTGCGCGAATCACGGTTCTCGTCGTTGCTCGCGCGCCGATGCAGACCGTGTACGACGTGATCTCCCACGTCGAGGACTACCCGCAGTTCTTCCGCAGCGTAGATCGGCTCGATGTCACGTCGCGCCGCGGCAATCGCGTCGCGTTTCGCTTGCACACATCGATCGCGATCTTCAGCGTCGACACGGTCGCAACGCTGCACATGGTCAACGACCACCGCATCGACGGGCAGCTCATCGAGTCGCAGCTGGGGCCTGGGGGCCTTCGCTGGGATCTGTATCCCGGCGACAACGACACCACCTACGTCGCGTATTCGACCTGGGACGATCCCACGAGCGGCAACTGGTTCTTGCGTCAGATCGCGAACGCCAGCCCCGACGCGATCGCGGGGATGGAAGTGAGCTACGACCTCATGCTCGCGCTCATGACGGTGCATCGCGCCGAGTCCCTCGTGCATCGACAAGGGCTCCCGATGCCGTCCCGCGCCGTCGTTTCGTCGGGCCCGATCGAAGCGCCCGTCGAGGGTCCGTGGCTCGATCTGGTGCGTGATCGGATCATCGGCGGCGTTCGCATCAATCAGCAGGGCGAGACCGAGCAGACGTTCGTCGCATCCCACGTCGGCGCGTCGATCGGTGCGACCTGCTCACGCTTCGAAGATGTCGCGCACTACCCGCAGCGATGGCCTTCGATCCGCGCGCTCACCATCGGTGCGAGCAGCGCGGACTCCGTGCGATTCCATACGCGCATCGAATCGTCGCTGTTTCGTGCCGAAGGTGACCAGGATCGCGTGCTCGAACGTGGCGCCGATCATGCCGTGGTGCATTGGCGCGGTGCGGCGGGCGACTACGCGAACGACCTGCAGCGCTGGGATTTCTTCGCGCGGCCCGCCGGTGGCACCACGGTCGTGTTCTCGGGCGGCAACGACTTCCTGCGCACGGGCATGATCATGCGGACCCTGGTCGACAATGCTCCATGGATGCTGCCCGGCTACTCGGCCGCTTGGAAAATGGTGTGGGCTCGACAGGGCCTGCGCGGCCTCTAGTTCGCAACGAATCGCCCACTGGGGCTGCGCCGAGAAGCACAAGCGCAGGTGGGCAGAACAACAAAAGATATCCACATGACAGCAACCATCGGACTGGACGTTTCGCTGGACCTGAAAGAGAATCCACGGCACACGGGAACTGGCGATGTGACGTGGGGGCGTCAGGTTGTCTGGCAAGGTGGGGACCTTCGCTGAACAATGGCTGCGGGGATGCAAGTTGGCCCCGTGGTTTCTTCGTCGCCGATCCGTGATCAACGCGTGTGGGGGGGTAGATGCCGTCGCGTTCGTCGGTGCGTAGCGGAATCCGGCTGTCAAAGGTCGTGCGTGATTCCCGTGGGGAGCTGACTTCGGCTTGGGGCGCGGCCTTTCGGTCGTCGTCTCGTCGCGGCTCGGCCAAGAGTCCGGACGACAGCGAGCCCGTGCTCGTGGAGTGGTTCGGCGAGTTGCTCGATCGGATAGGCGCTGCTGCGCCCCGAGGCGACGCTGGCACGACCGCGGTCGAGCCGATCGTGACGGCCCCGGAACTTCCCGACGTCCCGGTGAGCGAAGCGATCGCCGAACTCGTCCATCTGCGCGGCTGGTTCGAGCCTCAATGCGCGAGCATGGGCTTCGAGCTGTCGTCGGGGGAGAAGCGATCGTTCGACCGCTGCATCGACCGCGCGCTCTTGGACGTGGGCAAGATCTCCGAGCGTGAGGCAGAGCGCCGCGAGCGCTTCGTCGACATGCTGGCTCACGATCTGCGCGCACCCTTGGGGGCGGTCGTGTTCACGACCTCGTCGTTGGTCGAGCACGGCGGCCTTGGCGAAACGCAGCTCCACGCGCTTGTCCGCATCGCCCGGGCAGCCGGCCGCATGCAGCGAATGGTCGATGAGCTCCTTGGCTTCGCGCGCGCTCGCTCCCACGTCGGGTTCGCCATTGCGCGCGATCGCATTGCACTCGATTCACTCTGTCGCCGCGTCGTCGACGAGATGCTCGCCGCGCATCCGGGACGCCTGGTGACGATCTCGTCGGCCGGTGACACGTACGGTTACTGGGATGCCGAACGCATCGCGCAGGCGGTGCAGAACCTCGTTGGCAATGCCCTGACGTACAGCCCGAAGGGCACGTCGGTGCGTATCAGTGTGCGTGGCGAAGACGACTACGTGATCGCGTCCGTGAACAACGTAGGCGACCCGATTCCGGCGGCCACGCTCGCGCGGGTGTTCCATCCGTTCCAACGCGGTGATCGCCCGTCGAACCCCGGAAGCGCGGGGCTCGGACTCGGGCTCTACATCGCCGACCAGTTCGTGCGCGCCCACGGCGGAACGATCCAGGTGACGAGCACGCGTGAAGCTGGGACGACGTTCGCGATCAAGCTTCCGCGTCGGTTCATCGGCGCCGCGGAAGCCTGAATTCTCCTCAGGGAACGGGAGTGATCGGGAAGCCGCTGTCGCCGCGGACGACGCGCTCGATCTCGCTCATCACGGCGAGCACCGTCGGTTCCGCCCACGCGCGCCCGACCACCTGCACGCCGACCGGAAGCCCCTTGCTCTGTCGATCGACGTCCGCCGCCATGCGCTCCATCCGTTCGCGCGGGTTGGCGCGATGCGTTTCGTCGCCGCGTACGGTGGTAACGGGCACGACGCCAGCGGGGAGTTGCAGCAGGTTGTAGAGCATCGCGTACGAGCCCGCGAACGCGAAGTCCTTGCTCGCCCCGTGCGGGAGCGCGGGTGTTGCGTGCGGCGGACAGATCACCACATCGATGCCGGCTGCATCGAGCGCATCGCCGAACGCGAATCGGTACGCTCGGATCTTCGCGGTGAGCGCCCACAGTGCCTCGACCGACTTGCGACCGAGCGCGCGCAATATCCCGGATGCGATGGCCTCGCCGCGAAGCGAGAGGACGCCCGCGATCGTGCCGCGGACGGCATCGGGAAGGCGTGCCACGCGAAGTAGCGCCGAGAGCGTCGGGTCGATGTCGCCCCTGCCGATCGTCGCGGTTCCCGTCGCGCCCGCGTCGGCGCTCATCGCGGCTGCGTACGTGAAGATCATGTCGACCGCGTTGGGCGGCGTGAAGGTCGCATAGGTCGTCGGGCCGGCTGGAGTCTGCAGGACGCCGTTCGAATCGAACGTCATGGTCAGCGGCGCGGGCGGTGTCGGCTGAGCGGCGTCGGCCGAAATCTGTTGACCGCCGAC
>CBIHQZ010000625.1:0-4833 GCA_966212315.1 uncultured Myxococcales bacterium | reverse complement strand
GAGGCGACGACGCGGCTCGATCATCGCGGTGCAGTCGCGCCGGCCGCTCCGCGTTTTCGGCTGACCGACCAGCCCACATCCTTCGAGCCCCTCTCTCGACGACGCCTCCGTGCGCGCGTCACCGTGGCGTCGGAGGGAGAGGGGCGCGCGGCAGCGCGGGTGAGGTCAGCCCCTCACAGCCGCCACGTCGTCGCGATGTCCAGGTGAACGAACCACACGCCGAAGTCTTCGTGACGTGCCGCGGCGTACATCGCGTCGATCGGCGTCGAAAAGAAGAAGCGCGGGAGGTTCGCGGAGTCGAGTTCCTGCTCGGTCGCGATGTTGAACGCCTGCGTGTCGAGCATGAACGCCCGGCCCGCACCGAGACGCAGGAACATCCCGCGGGTGGGACGCACCTGGATGTCGACCTCCGCGCTCAACCAGTTGGTGTGCGCGGGGATACCGGGCCGTCCCGGGACGACCTCGCCCGAGCGCCACGCGAAGTTGTGCGAATACGATCCCGCGATGCCGAGGGAGACGTACCGCGTGACGAGTGGGTCGATGTAGAGCGTGCCGCCGACCGCGGGGCCGAACGATCCGCCGATGCCTCCGCCGGCCGCGATGCTCCCCCACTTGATCGGGCGATATTCGATGAACCCGCCGACGACGCCGAGCGGTCCGCCCGCGCCCGTGGTCAGGCCGAGGGAGAGTGTGTTGCGCCAGCGATCGCGACGAACGCGATGACGGCGCGGTCGCAGTGCGTCGACGTTCGCGGTTGTCGCAGGAGTACTCGGCGCAACCGTCGCCGACTGAGACCACGCAGTTGCCGGAGCGAGAGTCAGGGCGAGCGTCGCGACCAGCCGTCGATTCATGGCCCGCTCGTGTGCACGCGGTATTCCGTGCGCGAATCGCTGCACGCGGACCCGGAATCGCGAGTCGTGTCCTCGAACGTTTCGCGCGCCGAGTGCTTGCCTCGCGGGGCGACGGTCGCGGCACGTGCATTTTCGCGCGGGCGTTGACCCACTCTGGCACGCACACGATGTGCGCCGGTGTCTGTGCGATCGGCTGATAGAGTCGCGCGCGTGACGCTGCGCGTGATGTTTTGCGGAACGGGTTGGCTCGACGTGGTGCCGCGCATCGAGCGTGCGCTGCGTGAGGTCGGAGTCGACGCAATCGTCGTTGCACGCGACGCCCGGAGACCGCTCGTCGAACAACTTCACGATGTCGACGTCGCGCTTCCGTCGAACGCGCCCTTCGGGCCACGCGAGTTCGCCGCAGCGAAGATCGTTCGTCTGGTGCAGCAACCGGCGGTCGGATTCGAAGCGATCGACCTCGCGAGCGCCCGCGACCGCGGCGTGCCGGTCTGCAACGCGCCCGGGAGCAACACGGCGTCCGTCGCGCAGGCAGCACTGTTGCTGATCCTCGCGCTGGCACGACGCTTCCACGAAGCGCAACGCAAGTTCGCAAACGCCGTCATCGGCTCGCCGCTCGGGATCGAACTCGAGGGGCGAACGCTGGGGATCGTCGGCATGGGCCGCACCGGCTCGCGTCTCGCGGACGCGGCGCGTGCGCTCGGGATGAATGTCGTCGGCATTCGCAGCAGCGACGGACGCGCCGGGCTTCTCGCGATGCTCGAGCACTGCGACGTCGTCTCGGTCCATGCCCCGCTCACACCTGCGACGCTGCGCTTGTTCGACGACGAAGCGTTCGCGGCCATGAAGCCCGGCGCGTATCTGGTGAACGTCTCGCGCGGTGGGCTGATCGACCGCGCCGCACTCGAGCGCGCCCTCGCGACGCGCCGACTCGCCGGCGTCGGACTCGACGTGTTCTGGGAAGAGCCCTGGGACCCGCGCGATCCGTTCTTCGCGCGCGACGACGTCGTCGTGCTTCCGCACGTTGCCGGGTCGACCGAAGAAGCCTTCGATCGCGTGGCGCACATCGTGGCGAAGAACATTGCGGCCATGCTTCGCGGTGAATCGCTGGTCCATCGCGTCGCGTGACGCGATCCGGCTCGTCCGTGGTGATCGAACGCGAGCCGCGTGGAGACGCGGGCGAAGTCCGTTACGATGAGCCGCCCTTCCACCGGAGAATGCCGTGAACCAGTTTCTCGCCGCGTCGGCGGTCGTCCCATCGCTGCTCCTGATCTGGTACTTCCGCTCGCGCGATGTGAACCCCGAACCAGGACGCGTCGTGTGGGCGACGTTCTTCCTCGGCCTCCTCACGGTGATCCCGGTGCTGCTCGTCGACTCGGTGATCACGCAGGTGCTCGGTCATCCGGCCGACCCGATGTCGCAAGGCTTCGGCGAAGCGTTCTTCGTGGCCGCGATGCCCGAAGAGTTCTTCAAGTTCCTCGTCATCACGCTCTATGCATCGCGCCACAAAGAGTTCGACGAACCGATGGACGGCATCGTGTACGGCGCGGTGGCGTCGCTCGGATTCGCCACGCTCGAGAACATTCTCTACGTCTCGCAAGGCGGGATCGGCGTCGCGATCATGCGAGCAGTCACCGCGGTGCCCGGGCACGCGTTCATGGGCGCCATCGCCGGCTACTACGTCGGACAGGCGAAGTTCGATCCGAAGAACCGCTGGTCGCTGCTCTTGCGCGGATACTTCTACGCGGTGCTCTTGCACGGCCTCTACGACGCAGGGTTGCTCAGCGCGCGTGCGATGGCGCGCGTTTCGCCCGGCGACGTCGACGCGGCCGCGACCGGCGGACTGATCATCCTGACGCTGGCAGTGTTCGTGTACGAGTGGATCTGGTCGGTTCGCCTCGTGCGCAAGCTCCGCGCGCTGCAAGTCGGACTCGCGGCCCAGGCCTCGGCCGCGTTCGGGGGGGCGATGATGCCGATGCAGAATGCGCAACCGTCGCAAGCGTTGCCGCCGCCGCAGTACGGTGCACCCGGATACGCCGCGCAACAGCCGCAACCCGGCGCGTACGGTTCGCCGCCCGCATTCGGCGCAGCCAATGGATTCGCCCCTCCGGCCGGGCAGCCGCAGTACGCCGCGCAGTACGGCAGCCCGAATGCGCAGTTCGCTCCGCAGTCGGCCATGCCGATGGCAGCGCCGCAGAGCGCCGGCGTGGGCGCGTGGCTGCAACTCGTGTTCGGCGGGCTTCTCGGCTCGGTCGGCGGACTCGTCACGCTGGGCGTCATCGCCGGGATCGCGATGGGCTCGTCGAGCAATCAGGACACCGGCAATCTCGTCATCGGCACGGCCGTCATCGGTGTGCTTCCGCTCGGCCTCGGGTTGTTTCTCTTCGCACGCGGCGTGAAGAAGATCTCGGCCGCGTCGAACGCAGCGCTTCCGCAAGTGGCATACGCGAATCCGCAATACCGCCAGGCCTCGTAGCCACGCTCACGCTCCGCCGTCGCGGCGCACTTCTCGTGCCGCGCTCTTGTCGTCACCCGCCATCGGCCGCACGCTTCTTCGCATCATGACCACCGCACCCGGGAATCTCGAGCACGACGCACGGGACGCGGCCGTCATCGCCGACGTGACGAGCGGCTCGTCGCACATCCGAGAACAGAAACGCACGAGCGCGATCGCATCGATTCCGCGCTGGTACAACGCGTGGGCGCATCTCGGCCTCACGACTGCGGTCGGTGTGGTCGTGTGGGTCGTCGGCATCATGCGACTCGTGAACGTGTCGCTGCGCGAGTGGCTGACCATCCCGATCGTGTTGATCATGGCGAACGCGTTCGAATGGCGCGCGCATCGCGATCTGCTCCACCGGCGTCGCAAGCCGCTGCAGGTGCTCTACGACCGCCACACGCCGATGCACCACATGGTCTACACGTACGACGACATGGCGATCCGGTCGTCACGTGAACTGCGTCTGGTACTCATGCCGGCCGTCGGCGTGGCAGCCATCGTCGCCTCGACCGCGCCGATGGCATTCGCCGTGAGCTATGTGTTCGGAGCGAACTCCGGGTGGCTCATGCTCATGACGTCGGCGTTCTACGTCATCGCGTACGAGTGGTCGCACATGAGCTATCACCTTCCGCCCGAGAGCTTCATCGGACGCATGCGCGTCGTGCGCGTACTGCGCGAGCATCATCGCCGCCACCATCACCCGGCCCTGATGCAGCGATGGAACTTCAACGTGACGATTCCGCTGTGGGACTACGTGAAGCGAACGAACGCGACGCGGGAAGTGCTCGAGCGCGTGGGGATTCACGACTGACAATCGGTCGGGGCGGAGCGGAGCGGACCTCACCCCAGCTGCCGCTTGCCCCTCTCCCTCCACGTTGGGTCCCGGCGGCTGAAGCCACGGCAACACGTCCGAAGCCTCACCTTCGTGAGGCTCGTGGTGTCGCATCGAACACACCGGTGGTCTCTTCCGAAGAGATCGAAGGGAACTCGCAGTCACCGCGAGCTTCGCGCAGGCGAAGCTTAGGAGTCGTTGCCCGCGGGTTCACCCGCCGGGAATCCGTCGGCGTGCACGCGCATTCGTGACCAATGCGCAGGCGGCAGCGGGGGTGAGGTCGATACCGTCCTACGCCGACGGAAACAGCGTCGCGCGAATCTCCGTCACGATGCGCTGCGCTTCCGCGGGCGGTATCTCGAACACGCGAGCGAGCGAATTGAACAATCGCAACTCGGCGCGATCGAGCCACCGGTCGACCAGCGCGATCGCGGCGACGATGCGAAATGCCTGATGCCGCTCGGCCGGATCGGGAAGCGCCGCCGCGGCCGCCTGCAGCCTTCGATCGACGCCTTCGCGCGCGAGCCGATCGCGCGTCACCGACACCACGCCGCGCAACCCGCTCACGTCGAACGGACCGCCCGCGAGTCGATGCACCACGTCGACGATCTGCTCCGCCTCGCGCTCGCTCACATCGCCATCGGCCGCCG
>CBIHQZ010000624.1:0-4834 GCA_966212315.1 uncultured Myxococcales bacterium | reverse complement strand
CCCATCGGAATCTCGCAACGCGCCGCAAATGCGACGACCGACGCGACGTGAAGGTCTGCCACC
Organism: uncultured Myxococcales bacterium; assembly: GCA_966212315.1. Lineage (GTDB taxonomy): Bacteria > Myxococcota_A > Polyangia > Polyangiales > CBIHQZ01. Next base: position 4,771 of record CBIHQZ010000624.1, on the reverse strand, counting down.
GAGAAGCTTTCGCCGATGAGCCACGACTTCCCGTCGAGCGCGCGTTCGAGTTGCGCGAGGTAACGCAATACGCCGGCCTTGCCCGACTCTGCTTCGCTCGCGACGCGTTGATCCTCTGGAAGGCCTCGCGTGTGACGGAGCACCTTGAAGACTTCGGGGCTCATGTTCGAGATCGCCCAGAAAGACCACTGGTCGACGAGCGCGCGACCGTAGGGATCGCTCGGAAGGAGCGCCGGCCCGTACTTCGTAGCGAGGTACAGATCGATCGCCATCGACTCGAAGAGGCGCACGTCGCCGTCGATGAAGAAGGGAACCTTGCCGTCGTCGAAGACCTCCGTGACGTACTTCGCGCGTCCGGCGGGATCGCGCATCTGGGAGTCGAGTTGTTCGTAGGGGACGCCGATTTCTTCGAGCAGCCAGAGACATCGCCCAGCGCTGGACATCGCGGAACCGTAGATCTTGATCATGGTGCGGAGTGATACCGCAGGCCGCGCGCGCAGTCGCGAGGGACGCGTGTGTCGTGCTCGTGGCACCCTGCTCGCCCATGCGAGAGGCACCCTATCGAAGCGCACAGTCGCCCGCGCGACGCGCGCCCGACCGTCGCATCGAGTTCGCGCGCTTCGGGCCGATGTGGCTCGCGGGCGCGGGCCTTCTCGCGCTCGGGTTCGTGCTGGCGAGCGTCTTGCTGCCGACGCGCACCAGCCTCGTGTGCGATCGCGCAGCGGGCAGCGAACCGGTGTGCGCGCTGATCGTTCGGTCGCTGCTTCACGAAACGCGCGAAGCCGTCGCGCCTCGAAGCTACTCGGTGCACGTGCAGGACGCGCTGCTCGGTGGCGGGATGCGGCCCACGCTCGGCATCCATCCGATCGCGGGTGGCATTCGATGGTTTCGCCTCGGCGCACGCAACGAAGCGATCGAAGCGGCCTGGCGTGACTATTTCACGTCGTCGACACCGCACTTCGAAACGCAGCTCGAATCGCAGGCCACGCGCTTCTCGTACTTCGCGCTGCTCGGGTTGTGCATCGTCGTGGTGCTGATCACTTTCCAGAGCCGCACGCGGATCGATATCGATCTCGAAGACGCGACGCTGCGCGCAACGACTCGCGGCCTTCTCGCCCGCCGCGGCGAGATGGTGCTCCCGCTCGCGGACATCGTGAGCGTCGTCGCAAGGCAACAATCCGACTCGAGCATCTCGACGCTCTACGCGACCGTGGGTGAGCTGCGGCATGTGATTGGCGAGGCGGGCGAACTGCGCGCCGACGCGATTGCGGATGAATTGAACGCGCTGCTTCAGAAGTGGCGCAAACGCGGGGATGCCGCGTCAGGCGCCGACGATGCGTGAACGCTTCGGCCCGGCACGCAACGAGGGTGGATGGGCGCGTGAGTTCTCCCGTGCCGCCACAGCTGTTGTCGTCGCGTTCGCGGCGCCGTCATGCACTCGCGCGAGCGACCGTCTCGCGTACGGATCGGGCGACGACGTCATTGCGATCCTGCGCGCGAACGGCGTGAGCCCCGGCGCTGTCCACTGCGCCAATCCTCGCCTCGGCGGTCACGTCATCCGCGCCGTTGCGTGCACCACGACGCTCACGGTCGCCGACGTCGCGACCCTTGTTGCGCGTGTTCCACTCGCTCCATCCGACGCGGCGGGCGGATCCGACAGCGACGACTGCGAGCACTCGCGCGGCTTGCGCAGCACCGACCCGGGCGTGAGCGTGTCGAGCGGGCGGAACACCCGTGTCACGAATGGTGTCGGGCCGGTCGAACTGCACTTCGTCGCAGCGACCGGAGCGGCGTGTATCGAGATTCGTTACCCGTGGAGTTGATGCGTCGCGGGTGCTTCGACGCGCGACGCGACGCCAGTGCTCGGCTCACTACAGGGCTTCGACGCTCGCGACTCGTTCGGTCACTGCGACGGGCTGCTCGCTCACCCACTGCTTCGGCGGCACCCACCCACCGAGCGCACGCTCGAGTTCGCGCGCGACCGCGATGGTGACGTGATCGTTGCCGTGCACCCCGACCACCTGACATCCGGTCGGCAACCCTTGCGGATCGAGCCCGAGCGGCACCTGCGTCGAGGGCAATTCCATCGCGTTCATGATGCCCTGGTAGGCGAAGGGGAACTGCATCGTGAGCGCGCTCCACACGGGCGCGTTGTGTTTCGGCGCAGTGGTCGGATACGTCGGGTAGAGCATCACGCCCTTCGGCCCGATCGCTTCCACCATCTCCGCGCGCAGCGCATGACCGAGTTCGACGAGCTTGCGCGTGTAATTCGGGAACCACTTCGGAAAGACCTCGCCGAGCGCGAGCATCGACGCCATCAGCGTGTGATCCGAGGCGCCCACGCTCCACTTCGCGATCTCGACGAGCGGGTAGACCTTCTTTCCTTCGCCGCCGAGCATCGTGCCGAACGGTGCGTCCTGCAGCGTGTCCATAACCGCCGACCAGATGTCGAACGACTTCTTCAGTCCTTCGAAGCGGGCGGTCTTTACCTTGGCGCCGCGCTTCGCGAGTGCTTCGACCGCGCGCATCTGCGCCTCGCGCAGTGCGGGTGAGACGCGCTGCGCGCCGTTGTCGGCGACGTCGAGCACGGTGAGTTCGTCGATGCGCACGCTGTCGGGATTGCCGAGCGTCATCACTTCGCAGCCAGGGTCTTCGCCGTCGGGACCGGCCATGATCTTCAAGAGCGGCCAGAGGTCTTCGGCGCGTCGTGCGATCGGTCCGGTGGTGAGCACTTTCATCGCGCGCGGTCCCGCGACCGGATACTGACCGGTACCCGGCACGAGGCCGCCGGTCGGCTTGTGACCGAACACACCGTTGAAGAACGAAGGACCACGGATCGATCCCGCGATGTCGCTGCCGATGCCGAACGGCGACCCTGCCGCCGCGATGATCGCCGCTTCACCGCCCGACGATCCCCCCACGATGCGGCTCTGGTCGTACGGGTTCTTGCTGCGGCCGTAGACGTAGTTGTTGCTCTCCATCCACATGCACAGCTCGGATGTGTTCGTCACGCCGAGCGGAATCGCGCCGGCCGCGCGGAAGCGCTGCACTGCGGTGGCATCGTGTTCGGCGATCACGTTCTTCCTGCGCACCAGACCCGATGCGTTCGGCATGCCCGTGAGCGCGAAGCATTCCTTCACGGTGCACGGCACGCCGTGAAACGGCGCGAGCTTGTCGACGGAGGTGCTCTCGCGTTCGCGATCGGCGCGATCGGCTTCGCGGCGGGCTTCGTCGAAGCGCGTCGCAACCACGACGTTGAGCGCGGGGTTCACTCGCTCGATCTGCGCGATGTGCGCTTCGACCGCCTCGCGCGAGGAAACTCTACGCTCGCGAATGAGCGTGGCGATCTGCGTGCCGGACAGCGTGCGAAGGTCCATGGGCTCGGGGATACCATGCGACACCGAGCGTCACCTTGAGCGTGCGCAGTTTGTCGCGAGCCGATGCGCCATCGCCGGGAGCGCCGGCAACGCGCGAAACGGGGGATGACCGCGCGGCATCGGACCCGTCCCGAACCGCGCGGTTACCGTCGTCGCGACCGCCGCGCAGTTCTCGTTCGACGGACCGCGCCCCGCCTCGTACGCTCGAACGGTGCGATTGCCGCGCAGCGTGAGATCGGGAGTCATCGCCGTCGGATTCGTGTCGAGTGCCGCGTGCTCCGACCCTTCTTCGACCGACGTCGTCACTGCACCGACGAACGATTCACCACCGCCTGCACCGCCGGCGCCGCGATGTCGCACGACGGTCGAGACCGCACCCGCGCCACTCGATTTCGAACAGCCGATCGCGCTCGCGAACGGCCCCACCGGACTGACCGTGTTCACGGCCGCGCACGCATGGAATGGCAGCGCGAGCATCGCCTTCCGCGCCGACGACGCGATCAGCGCGGTGCACACCAGCGCGGGCGACATCGTGGTCGAAGGACGCGCAGTCTCGTTGCTTCAGTGGGAGCCAGCGCGAAGGCGCACGGTGTTCACGCTCCCGTCGCGCACGCTTGCAGCGCATCTCGTCGACACGAATGACGGACCGTTGCTCGTGTACATCCGTACGTCCAGCGGAGCGGATGACGGACGCGACGACGCGGGTGCCATCATGGCCCAGCGCCTCGATGCGAACGGCCGCGCGAACGGGCGCCCGGTGGATCTCGGTGCGACGAATCCGGCATTCGTCGAGACCAGCGAACATCAATCGCGCGCAGAAGCCGGCCGCATCATCATCGCGGCCGAACAGCCCGATGCCTCGTGGCACTACGGTGTCTTCGGCGCGGACTTCCGTCTCCGCTCGAGTGGCGAGGGCGCGGGGATCCATTGTCCGCTCGCGGGGTGCGTGCGAGTGGTGGGACGCACGGATCCCTTCGCGACGCAGGCCGGCGGCGACGACGGACAGATTCGCGCGGAGATCGTGAGCCACGCCGTGTCGATCCCGTTCGCCGTATCCGGTGACCACGTCGAGGACGTAGCGGTGCGCGGGAATCGCATGCTCGCCGTGATCCGGAGCGGCGAGCCCGGTGCCTACACGCGATCGCTCGCGGTGCTCGATGTGTCGCGACGCGTGCTCGTGCCCGTGTCGCGCGCGACCTCGGATCAGCCGGTGGTGAGCTGGATGATCGCGGGGCTGCACGACGCGCCGCTGATCCGCACGACGCGCGACGGATTCGTCGCGGTGTATCGCGACGCGAGCGAGCAGACGCAGATCGAGCGCATCGTCTGCGAACGGTGAGACCTCACCCCCGCTGCCGCCTCACCATTGGTCACGAATGTGCGCGCGGCGCTCG